>NZ_JBVVPR010000012.1:0-202139 GCF_055811835.1 Bradyrhizobium sp. WSM4874 | reverse complement strand
GGGCAGGGGGCGGGCGCACGTGTGCGTGAGGGCGAAGCCGGCCGATGAAGTAAATCAGCCGGCGAATTTCAATGCACCTTCACCGCAAATCCAGTGCTGCACACACGCCACTGGCAACATTATGAGGGCAGATCTGCCGCCACCGCCCCTATTGCGCCGCGAGGGGCTTTCCGGCCTCCTCGGTCGGCGGCATGAAGAGCGATACTGCGGTGCCTTCGGGGTCACGAAACTGGAACGTCCTGTTGCCCCATGGCATCGTTTTCAGCTCATGCACCAGCGTGACCTTGTCTTTCAGGCGCTCATAATCCGCATCGATGTCTTCAACCTGAAACTCGATCACGGCGGTGCGGTTTGCGCCGGGCTCGGCACTGTTTTCTTTCCAGAGCGCGACCGTCTCGGCTGCGCCGATTGCCAGGTTGGCGCCCGGCGTCACGATCTTGGCGAACACCGGCGCGAGCCATTCGGCGGAAGCTCCGGTTACCATTTCGTAGAACGAAACCATGATTTTGATGTCGGTGGCGATCAGGCGAGTGGAGGCGAACTTCATGGCATGTCCTTTGGTTGACCGCAGATTTGAGCGGCATCGCGGGGCTCGTCGCACACCGCTGCTGCCACCCTGATGGCAGCAGTCACGATGCCGCGCCGAGCGCGCCAACGACGGGCATGAATTGCGATGGCAGTGCTCAAGCGCTAGAAAACTAGCCCCTTCACGAGCGCCCCAGCGCTAACTGGGCCGTCAGAACGGTGACGCCAACCGCAGAGTCTGGGCACCTCACTCACGGGTGGACAGGGTTGTTTAGCCGTTCGCAGATGAACTGCTCGCGGCGATGGCGCGACTAACCGCTATGGCCAGTATTCTAGGCGAGCTTCTGTTTTCACTTATCCGCTCGATTGTTGCTGGATGGGCGTATGCGCTCTGGGTCAAAGTGGCGACGTGGCTCGAGCCGAAAATCCAACGGCGTTGGGTGAAGGTTGCCGTAGGAGGCCTCCTCGGTCTGGCAGCCTTTTTTATGATTCCGATACTGATGGGTCTGTTGGGGCTTTGAAGACAATGAAATCGGTTCTCATCACCGCACTGGCAATCGGGGCGCTCGTCTCGGCGGTGCTGCTCGTGATGGAGCAGCTCACCGACTACTCCATCGCTGTGATGGCATGGGAGATGCCGGGCATATCTGCAGCTTACCTTTTCTGGGGAGCTGTCGGCAGTTCGGTTTTCTTGGGCGTCGCCATCACTTGGGCCGTGAATGCCATCGTTTACGGGGCGGTTGCCTTCGTCGTTGTTACGGTCGCCAAGTTGGCAATTCGTGGTCTGCCGAAGTGATCCGGCAATGACCGTGATGCCGGATATTCGCCCATCCGACGGGAATTGCGAATTACGGTGACGCGCAGTTGACTGCGTGATCGCGGTGCTCTTCGCCAGCATCGATGCCTTCAATGGCCCATGACGGCCTCTGGTTGGCGTTTCGCTGCCGCAAATTGGCGCTTCGCGAAAATCGGCGGCGGCCTTCCTGTCAGCCGCCGCCCGTCTCCCGTGGTTCGAAATGCTGAAGCCGTCTATTTCTCGAGCCCGACCTTCTGGCGCATCGTGTCGATCAGCTCTGACGCCTCTGCCTTGGTCAGATCCTCCTTGGGGAGCTCCCTGTGGGCCTGCTCGGCGAGGGTCTTGAGATAGGATTCCTGGGCACCGGTCATCGGGTCGTCGCCGGAGACCCAATCCTTCGGATCCTTTTGTGTGTTGTCAGCGATCCTGTCAGCCATGGCGATCTCTCCTTTTCAGGTTCAATGCCGGCTCGCGCTTTTTGTTCCTTGTTTGTTCGTGGCCGGCGACCGGAATCGAGCGTCGGGAAATGATCAGGAAACGGCCGGCATCGTTCGGCGTCTGCGCATCAGACTTATCTTGCGACTTGCCTTGCGCCCCCAATCGAGGATCGGTGCCTCGACGGCGACGTGCAAGGCGGCGGCGAGACCGATGGAGAGCAGGATGCCGGCGATGACTGTGCCGACGGTCGACAGAAGCCACAGTCCGTCAAAGCTGGCGATCCATTTCACCACCAGATAATGGACGATATAGAGCGAGTACGAAATCTTGCCGAGCCATTGCAGGACCGGTGAGAAGGATCGTCCTTCGATCTCGACGGCGACCACAGCATGGATCAGCAATCCCGCGCCGAGGCCATAGGTCAGGACGCGCGCGAACTGCGCGTCGATCGCACCGTGCACGAAAATCCAGTACCAGCCGGCCACGAACAGGCCCGCGGAAACGGCTGGGACGCGGCGCGAAAAGCGCAATCGTCCGCTTCTCTGGAGATAGGCGATGACAACGCCGGCACCGAATTCCAGCACCAGCGGATGGAAGTAGATCCCGAGCTCAAGGCCGAAGACGAGAGCAAGAATGACCAGGCCGAATCCCGCGAACAAGATCTCGAACAGCCGGTCCGGCTTGATCGCCAGGACGACGGCGACGGCAACATAGAAGTGCAGTTCGAAAGCCAGCGACCATGCCGGCGCAAGGTACCAGTTCGGATAGGTCCATGCGAAGATGGTTCCGAGGTCGAGGGCGGGGCGGTCGCCCGGTGCCAGCGCGATCCAGGAGGAGCTGACAAACGCCGCCAGCAACACCAGCCAATAGAGCGGAAAAACTCGGAGGGCTCGTCTGAAAGCGAAATCCAGCGGGTTGTGTTGTGCCGCCGCCGTGGTCGCGATGATGAAGCCGGAGATCACGAAGAAGATGTCGACGCCGCTCGCAAGGATCGTCAGCGCGCCCTCGGCAAGGTCCGGCCCGACCATATCGGGTCGCGCACTGATTGCGTGTCCGCAGACCACCGACAGCGCAGCGACCCCGCGCATTGCCTGTACACCCGCGAAGATCCGCACCAAGCCCCGCCACGTTCATTTCAGGATAGCGCAATCTAGGCGGGAAACCCATTAAGGAACAGTTGCGCGGATGCGATAGATGGCTGTTGGATGCGCTGGGAATGAGACATGTCTCAGGCGGATAGACTGCTGTGCAATTCATCAAAGGCACGACCACAGGAGCGCTCGCTAGCGCTTTGCTTCCTGCTTGGCACGCCTGATTTCCTCGGCTTCGTCCACGAGCTTCAAGGCGGCGCCGTCGTAGCTCAGCTTCAGCCCACGGCCGACGGTCCATATCCATTCCTCCCGGGCGTCCCGGGTTGGCTGGGCGTTGAACTGGTCGGATATCGATTTGACGGCAGCGTCTTTGGAAGCAGCGTCTTGGGGCCCCGGATTGCTCAACTCCGCATTGACGCGCCAGATGGGATGTTTGGGGTCCGGATTCTTGGGGTCGATGTCGTCGGCAAAGATCGTGACCTTGGCGCCGTCGACTGCGCATTCAAGGACGTAGGATTCGCGAAGCTGACGGCAGCGGTAGCGACGTTGCGTGATCAGCTTGTTGGTCTCGTCGAATGTCATTCCGGGCGAAAAGCCGAGAATGTCGGACTTCTTCACGAGTGCCAGAGACGCAGGCTTCAGGAAGCCGGGCTGTACCGAGACGAGAACGGCAGCAGCAACAACGATCAAGCCGGCGATAACAATGGCAATCTTCATCGGCCCCTCACAAGAAACGTTCGACCATACAACAGCCGAAGCGTTCTACCAGCCATCGCGCTGGATGGTTCGAGCCGCCCTCTATCTTTGTAGGCCGCACCTTCGGAAGATCGGAGCTTCGGAAGATCGCGTGGGCACGTGTCGGCTGGTCATGAACGTGAAAACCGCCCCTGACATGACCAGGGGCGGCTTTCACCAAATGGGGTTTCGAAACGCGATCTAGTGACCGGTGCCGGGCTTCGTCGTCTTTGGCGGCTTGCCGTCTTCGATCCGGCCTTCGTTGCGCAAGTCGCGACCTTCCTGAGCCTTCTTCTGGCTCTCGGGGGATTTGCCGTGTTCGTTCATCTCTTCTTTGATGAACCCGGCGCCTTCCTTCACTTTACCTTCAACGCTCATGACGATCTCCTTGCTGGAGATGGGGCAACTCGCGGCGAGACCTGACCGTTCCGGCGCGCGCGGGATTGTGAGGAGTGCATTCGCGACAGGTTCAAAAAAACCGCGTCATGAAATGGCCGCGCCGCCTTGTGGAAAGCGACGCGGCCGGGAACAAGCCGTACAGGAAACCGGCTTACTTCATGTTGCTGCGGGTCTTGGTACCGCCCTGATCGCTGCCGGGGCCGGAGCCACCTTGGCCGGAGGCGTCGGGCCTCACCGTTCCGCCCTTGCTCATGCCGTCATGGCTCATGCCGGTCGTGCCGCTCCTCATCGTGCCCTTGTCCGTGTTGGTCATGCCGGGCTTCTGCATGTTGTCGGTCTGCGCGGCGGGGCCGGTCTGGTTCTGCGCAAAGGCGGAGCCGCACATGAGGCCGAGGGCGGCGGTCGCAATGATGAGCTTCTTCATCTCAAACTCCTGGTTGGTTGCGTGGGCCAACGGGAGCGCAGGAGCCGTGTTCCTAAAACAGGGTGTTCCGGAGTGCAAAAATTCTCGTCTGCGGGCGAACCGCCATCGACTTCGCTAGAAAACGCTCTACGCCGCAATGCGCTGGTCGGCCGGTCCCGTCAGGTGCTTGAGCACTTCCGCATGCTCCAGGTCGGGTACCGCAATGGCCGTGTGGCTGTAGCTCGCATGGGTTCGCGATTTTGCAATATGGTCCAGGATCTCGCCGCCCTTGATGACGTGGAGGCCCATGCCCTCTCCGGACGGGAAGATCGCGAGCACCACGTCATAGGCCGTGATGACGGCGCGAAGCGCTTCGGCCTTGTCTTCGGCAATGTCGACGAACACGCGAACATCGGCTGCGAGTTCACGCAGCTCGTTAAAATCCAGCACTGTGGGTACTCCAACGCAACGATACTGAGAGGAGCTTGGAGGCGTTAGGTTACTGAAGTCTCAACGGCACATGCCCGGCCACAGGTTTCTCGACCAGGTAGGCGATAGACGCGCGGGCGTCGCCGCCTGCTCGACAACGCGCCGGCACGGGAAGAACATCTGGAGCGGGGAGGGACTAAGCGCGCATGCCCATACGGGCGTCACACGATGCGCGCGTAACTTAGGCGCGTGTTACTTGCACGCGCTATTGGCGTATCCGCTATTTGGCGTATCCCTGAGAGCGGAGCCACGCGATCTTGCGGTCGCCGTTGATCCAGTCGTCGGCATCTGCCTTGCTGGTGAAGCCCTTGATTTCGCGCTGTTCGCTGTCCGGGTAATCCGCCAGGATTTTCCAGTCGTTGTCTGCAATGCGGACGGTTTTGAAGGTCACTTTTGTTTTTGCCATGCCGCATTATGCAGGAGATGGCCGGAAAAGAGAACCTGCCTTGTGACGGTCACCCGCGCGGCCCGGGCGCAGACCTCGGGGCCCGGCTGGATCGAAATTGCGTGGCCGGGTCCCGGAAAAGGCGAAAGCCCCGCCTGGGGAAGCGGGGCTCTCTGATGGGGGTGAAGCTTGGGGACTTCAAAGAGTTAGACGCCTCAGGGAGAAAATGGTTCAACGCGAAAACGTCGCAAGCTGCGGCATCTTTCCCACGGCGTCCGGGCTCCCGCAGAACCCCCTGCTTGCGTTTTGGGCGTCGATGGGTTCTAAGCCCCGTCACTTCATGAAAGTTGGCATGAATCAGAAGCGCGTTGCGCGGTTGGACCGCGTCCTGAGCAAAGCCTGCTCGCGCGCACAGAAGGAAATTCAGACATGGCGAAGATGACCAAGACTCAGTTGATTGATGCAATTGCCGAGGGCACGCAGCTGTCGAAGAACGACGTGAAGTCGGTCATCGAGTACATGGCGACGGTCGGCTACAAGGAGCTCAACGAGTCCGGCGAGTTCGTCATTCCAGGCTTCGTGAAGATGTCGGTGGTGAACAAGCCGGCGACCGAAGCCCGCATGGGCGTCAATCCCTTCACCAAGGAGCCGATGCAGTTCGCGGCGAAGCCGGCGAGCAAGTCGGTGAAGGCCTCGCCGCTGAAGGTGGCCAAGGACTCCGTCTAAGAGTTCGCTAAGGGTTCGCGGTTTCGTTGTGGAGGCTCCTTATCGCGGAGTGCTGCCGCGACGTACTGCAATGACTGCTTGCTTGTGCCGAACCAATAAGGAACTCTCTTAGGGAACTCTAGGGCGTCGTCAGGCTTTGCTTCCGAAAGGGAGAAATCACATGACTGGTCTCAGCGAAGAAGAGATTCGAAACCGGGCCTATCACCTCTGGAAGGAGGCCGGCGAGCCCGCGGGCACGATGGACACCTTCTGGTACGAAGCCGAAAAGGAGCTTCTCGCCGAGCGGACCAAGCAAGGCGAAATGCCGCCCGGGATGACCGACAATTTGCCGGTCTGACTTGCTGGTCTAAGAGGCGAACAGAGGCGAGCGTTGACAGTTCTCAAAGCAGCCACCCGGCGTAACACCCGGGTGGCTGCTTTGCAGTTCGGGCCACCGTTCGAATGGAGTCGCCTCAAAGAAAAACCCCGGGCTTAGGGACCGGGGTTCTTCAAGCTGGCCGGCCGCGTCGCGACGTGCCGCCAGCACCACTGAATTCGAATTGACAACGCGAGCCGGGTAAATTCGTTCCGTCGCTAGTCCGGCGACACGGACACGTCGATGATCGCCGGGGTATCGACCTGGCGCTCGCGCCAGACGACGAGATCGCATTTGGGATTGAGCCACTGATATTCGGAGCCGCGCGCTTTCAGGTGCGCAAGCGCTGCATCATGTGCGGCGGTCTGGTCTGGCGCTTCGACCATGATCTCCACGGTCTCCTCGATCTGACGCACCACTTCGACGGCGTAGAATTTTCTGGTCACGGTCCCTCGCTCCGGAATGACTAACGGGGAGGGCGATGGCGCGTTCCCCAAAAGAAAAACCCCGCGCTTTCGCACGGGGCCTTCTTGGCTGGCGGCGATGGGATTTCAGCGCCTGGCCGCCGGCCGTGGCTCGAACTTAAGGTTGAAAACCCAAAAAGCAACCGCGCCGGCGCGCGGAAGACTCAAGGCGATGTGCCCAGCGAATTTCGCGGGCAAGGGGCTGGACTTTTTGTTCCCACTTTGTTCTAGTGAGACGTCTGATTTGGCGGCAACCATTCTGTTGGAGGTGCCCATGACTGTCGAGAAACAACGGGAAGTGATCAGGCTCTGGAATCAGCTCAGGAAGCTCGAGGGTCCGGCCGCGGAAGAGCTCCGCATCCAGATCCTCGAATGCTTTTCGGAGAAGGACCTGTCGGGGAAGGACACTGTGAAGCGAGCGGCGTGATGAGCGTCGCACTGCGCCGATGATAACGGGCAGTCGCGCCTGCCTTCACCGATCGTTAGGAATTGTTTTGCGCCGACTTCTCGACTCCGATTCGTTCTTTGCGAACGAAATGGAGTCGGATGCAGAACAAGCCGTGCCTTCTGTGTCGATGCGGGACACGCGCTTCCTAACCAAGCCAGCGTGATGCTTCGCACGGTCCCGTCCGCGTGTCCTCGCTACGAGATCAGGCGAGGGAGACGCGACATGGATGCGTGCTGGTTTCTCGAGATGTTCGCCGAGATCGCAAAAGTGTTTTGGTACGATCGGCACCCGCGCTTGCGCAAGGGCAGGCCATCGGTGCCGCAAGTGCCACCGCGCTCGAAATCCGAAGACGCGATGTGAGCGCGCGATCGTTGGCGACTGCGCTCGTTTGCGTGCAAACGAATTCTTAAGGCTTGCTTCGCGCCGATTTCCGCGATTCCGATTCGTTCTTCGAGAACGAAAGGAAAGCGAAGCTGGAACAAAGCCGGACGGCGGATTAGCACAAGGCCTTGGCTTTCGCGTAAGCCTGAAGCCGCTCGCCGAGTTCTGAAGACGCGTGTTCTGAAGACACGTGTTCTGAAGACGCTTAGCGAACTCCTAATGGAAGATTGCCGCGAAGCCGATAACCCTATTCGGTTAGGTTAAAAGCGCAATCGCGTTGCGCTTGCTGCCACGCGCGATAGGTGTGTCTGGCGATAAGCGACTTTACCAACCAGCAATTTTGCCAAGAACGAATTCATGACACCTTTTTCAGAACCGAGCTTTTATCAGGGCGACCGCCACACCTACCGGCGGGTCGCCATCGTCGGCACGCTCTTTTGTCTGGCATTCGTGGTGATCAGCTTCTCGCTGCGGCCGCAGCTCGAGGACACGCGTGTCGCGGTCAAGGCCGACAGGCTGATGCGGACTGCGGGCCAGGCGCCGCACGCGAATTAGCGGTCGTCGCTGGAGATCTGATGGTCGGCGGAATTGCCCGGGCACGCGGTGCCGTGTGAGGCGAGCGCCACGAAGCCGGCATAGCCGGACAGGTTGAGCAAGACTTCGAGCCAAACGGGCATGGGGGCCTCTTTTCTCCTTGAAGGCTACGCCAACGTGTGCGCGAAGCGCATGTTCCCGGACGAGAAGAACGGCACCTCAAAGCGGCGTGGTGGGGTCGAGCCGCCGGCCGAGGGCGCCTACGGACTCGCTCGACGGCTGTTCCCTAAGGAACTCGGCAATGGCCCGCGCCAGTTCGCCGTCGCTCATCGGCGTCGGCGGTGGGCGCAGCGTGCCGACACCGAAATTGCGGACGATCTCGTCGTAATGCTGATCGCCTGATCTGGGAACGAGCCTGCGGATACGGGCCAGCAATTTGGATATCGGCACTTTATCCTCCTCGGCGCTCCCCTTTGGCAGCAATTGTGGTGCATTGCCAATGCTGTGCGTGAAACTGAAAACCCCGCCAGCATCGGTGATGCTGACGGGGTCTTTCGTGCTGTTGCCTCTACCGGATGGCGGAGGCTTCCGCACTCGAAGAAGCAATTCGTGGAACGCGCGCCCGTTCCATGCGTGGTCGCAATTATTCCGAGCTCGGTTCCACAGGCTTACGCGCAACCATCGCAACGCGCGGGCGTTGTCTGTGCGAGATACGAAGGAGGACATTTATGATCAGGAAGACACTGGCAGTTCTGGCTACCGTTGCGGCCGTCGGCGTGACCACGATCGCGGCGCCTGCGCCCGCCGAGGCGCGCGGCCGCGGCATCGGTCCGGGCCTCGCATTCGGCCTCGCCGCCGGCGCGATCACCGCGGGCGCTGTCGCCGCGTCCCATCCTTATGGCTACGGCTATGGCCCGGGATATGGCTACTATGGCCGCCCCGCCTACGCTTACGGCCCTGGTCCGTACGCCTATTACGGCGATGGACCGTACTACCGCCACCATTATTACCGCCACTGGTAACGGCTGAACAAACGAAAGAGCCCGGAGCAACGCTCCGGGCTCTTTTCATGTTGTTCGGCGAGCTGGTGTCTCACGGCCAGAGCGAGGGCCGCTCTACCTTGCGAGCGTTGTCGAGCGTCGAGACGAAATACTCGTCACGCTCGCGTTTGAATTTTTCCTGGGTGGCACGGAAGGCGGCGACACGGGCGGCGATCTCTTCGCGTTCGCGGATTTTGCGTTGTTCGTCCTCGGTCATGTCAAATCCCCTCTGCACGTGAGTATGTGTCCTACTGAACTCAAGCACTGCCGCCGCAATCACGTTGAGTCGCGTCAACACATGCATTGGCGCTTCTGATTGGGGCGTCAATGGGGAGGAGGCATTGCAGGATTGTGATAAGCGAGGGTCGGAAAAAATTGCCGACCAGTCCTTGCACGGCGGTGGATAACAGCGTCAACAATCTTGTCGCTTGCGCATGTTGCAGCTAGCGCAAAAACAAATCAGAAAAACCAATCGACTAGGCAAAAACGGCAAAGCAAAACGGGAGGCCGCGTTGATTGCATCGGATCTTCGCAGCGGCGTCGAGCGTCTCGGCGACATGATCGCCGAAGCCAAACGGATCGTGCCGTTCACCGGCGCCGGCATCTCGACCGAATGCGGTATCCCCGACTTCCGCTCGCCGGGCGGAATTTGGACACGCAACCGCCCGATCCCGTTCGACGAGTTCGTCGCCAGCCAGGAGGCGCGCGACGAATCCTGGCGCCGGCGCTTCGCGATGGAGGAGGTTTTTGCGGCGGCGAGGCCCGGCCGCGGCCATCGCGCGCTCGCCTCGCTCTACCGCGCCGGCAAGGTTCCCGCGATCATCACCCAGAACATCGACAATCTGCACCAGGCCTCGGGCGTCGCCAGCGACCACGTGATCGAACTTCACGGCAACACCACTTATGCGCGCTGCATCGGATGCGGGCAGGCCTATCCGCTTGATTGGGTGAAGCGCCGCTTCGACGAGGAGGGCGCCGCGCCCAACTGCACCGTGTGCGACGAGCCAGTGAAGACCGCCACGATCTCCTTCGGCCAGACGATGCCCGAAGACGAAATGCAGCGCGCCACCGCGCTGTCGCAAGCCTGCGACCTTTTCATCGCGATCGGTTCCTCGCTGGTGGTATGGCCGGCCGCGGGCTTTCCGATGATGGCGAAGGAATCAGGTGCACGCCTGGTGATCGTCAATCGCGAGCCGACCGAGCAGGACGACATCGCCGACCTCGTGATCCGCCACGACATCGGCGAGACGCTCGGGCCCTTTGTCGGTAATTGAGGCAGCAATTTGATTCGCGGCTGTGCAAGCTGTTCATAGGTTCCGCCGAATCTCTTTTTTGTCTATGCGTCGCAACCGGGAGTGTTATCTTTTGAGTCGAAAGATTCGCGTCGCGTCGAGTTGAGAAGATTCTCTAAAGACGCGTGATTCGGCGCCGCCATTCAGGCGGGTTGCATGGCATGTGTGGGGTCCGGGGTTATGGGGTCGTCGGACGGATTTGAGTCCAAGAAGGTCGGAGTTCCCGCCGTGGGCGAACACGGCGGTGGCGGTCGCGACAGCGCTCTCAGTCCGTTCACCGGACTCGGTGAGAGCAGCGCCAACCTCGTCGAGGTTCATGGCGTCATCAAATGGTTCGATGCCTCAAAGGGCTACGGCTTCATCGTTCCCGACAATGGCTGGCCCGACGTGCTCCTGCACGTTACCGTGCTTAGGCGCGACGGCTTCCAGACCGCCTATGAGGGCGCCCGCATCGTCGTCGAGTGCATCCAGCGCGCCAAGGGCTACCAGGCGTTCCGCGTGGTCTCGATGGACGAATCCACTGCGATCCATCCGGCGCAGATGCTGCCGCCGCGTACCCATGTTACGGTGACTGCGACCAGCGGGCTGGAGCGGGCCCAGGTCAAATGGTTCAATCGGCTGCGCGGTTTCGGCTTCCTCACCTGCGGCGAGGGCACGCCCGACATCTTCGTGCACATGGAGACGCTGCGCCGCTTCGGCATGACCGAGTTGCGGCCCGGCCAGTATGTCCTGGTCCGCTTCGGGCCCGGCTCCAAGGGCATGATGGCGGCCGAGATCCATCCCGAGACGGGATCGCCGGTCTCCTCCCACTGATCCAATTCCCGCGATCGTGAGCAGGAGTGCGCTGGCTGGCCGGCGCGCCTCTGGCTTTTCCGGAGGCTGCCGCGTAAGGACTGGTCCAGTCCCACGCCTCGAGTGCCATTCATGAATTTCGATCGAAAGGCCGTCTTCGCCGTTGCGAAGGGCTGGCTTGCCGCCATCCTCGTCATCGCCAGTTGTGCCGTTGCGAGCGCGCCCGTCCGCGCCGCCAGCTTCCAGCCGCTCGAGATCGTTACCAGGAACGGCGTGCAGGTGTTCTCGGTCGAGATCGCGACGACCGAGGAGGAGAAGCAGACCGGCCTGATGTACCGCAAGGAACTGGCGGACGGAAAAGGCATGCTGTTCGACTTCAATCCCGAGCAGGAGGTGTCGATGTGGATGAAGAACACCTACGTCTCGCTCGACATGATCTTCATTCGCGCCGACGGCCGCATCCTGCGCATCGCCGAAAATACCGAGCCGATGTCGACAAAGATCATCTCATCCAGGGGGCCCGCGCGGGCTGTTCTGGAGGTGGTGGCGGGAACGGCGCAGAAATATGGAATCCGCGCCGGCGACCGCGTCGGCCACCCGCTGTTCGGCAGCAAGTAGGCGGGAAGGGGATTATTGCCCCGTCCTGGCGGTCTCTTGGGAAGCTTGCTGGTGCTTTTGGAAGGCTTGCTGGCGCTTTGGGAAGCGTGTATCGACGGGGCTCGCCGGACATTCGGGGTATAGCGCAGCCTGGTAGCGCGGCAGTTTTGGGTACTGCAGGTCGTTGGTTCGAATCCAGCTGCCCCGACCAGTCCGGAGTTGGGTCGGAACCGCACCAGAGAACAGCAACCATTCGGCGAGGCGCGAGAAGATCCAGGCGAGAGCGCAAGCAGCCGAGCATGGCGCGCGTTCAGTGCCGATGCCGGGAGCTGCCAAAAGCCTTCCTAAACCCTCGGCCCTCATTCTCTGCGCAACGCGACTTCCGCGCGATTTTTCAAGGCATTGGGCGGGTCGGGCGGCGCGGAAATCGTAAAACTTTGTCGAACCTTTAGGCGTCGCCCTAGACATATAGGTGTTGGGGGATTTCAGCGCCCAATGCCTAACGGACGCCGCCAAGCGATGATATTCCGCTTGCGCGGCGTTGCGCTTTTCCAACCATCAGTTCGTCGCGTACCAGCCGAACGGAAACGGCAGGAATGGCCAGGCCAGCTGATTGTCGTTGGCGGCCTTCCGCGGCTCTTGCTCCGGCGTCTTCGCGAGCGGAGCAGGCGGCGTCGATCGCAGCGCCAAGCGCAGACATGCACATTGCAAATTCATCGTGGTGGCCCCCGCCTATCAATAGTTTTCAAAAATTCGCGTCAGCCCGGAAATAACCGCGCGCCCTCAAAAAACGACGCGCTCATTCTCAAATCGCACACAGTCTAGGAAAATCGGCGACCGCTTTCAACCGGTCTTGCCGCGCGCTCACAGGAAGTAAGGTTGATCGGTTAGGTTAAGGGCGAGCGGTTGTTGCGGCCGCCTTAGTGGCTGTTATCAGATCGGTCCGGCTCGCGATGGGCTGCCTGAAACTCGTGCTCACACGACATCACAGTTCGTCGCAGCGCTCGTATCCTGTGAGTTCTGCATCATGTCTTTCGATCGCGACGTCCGAACCATCGGTCCGCAGGCGAGCTGGACCGAGATCTGGCACCTCTGGACGGTGCTCGTGCCGCGCCGCTCGATCAACGGGCAGCTCGTTTACGGCAAGGTCTGGCGCCGCCACGATGGCCGCGACTGGATCTACAAGAAGTTCACCGAGTACGACAGCGAAGCGGCGGCCTGAAGCGGCGCCGCTGTCGTCCGGCGTGGTATCGCTGCTGCCCCTTCAAGCGGCCTTTGCGGCCGCAGGCTTGGGCGGCGGCGGCTTCAGCGGCTTGTCCTGCCTCTTCGACCAGGAGATGTAATAGGCCACCGTCGTCATGATCGCGATGCCGGCGACGCTGACGAAGATCTGCGCGAGCAGCGAGCCCGAGCTCATCGACAGTTCGAAATGACCGACGAAGGACAGGAACACGCCGACGCAGAACACGGCGAGCGACTGCTGGCCGCACACGATGATGGGGTCGAACCCTTTCCATTCCAGGCCCGGCCAGTCCTTCGGCACGAAGCGGATCACCAGGATCACGATCACGACGAAGTGGATGAAGCGGTAGGGCGCGAGGTTGGTCTTGTCGTTAGGGTTGAACGCCGAGAACAGCCATTCCGGGAACATGCCGCCGAGGGTCGGGAAGCGGCCGGCCATGGTCATGATCAGCGCGAACAGCATGTAACCGAGACAGAGCCACAGCGTGACCGGCGCGTTGATCAACGTCATCGAGCGCCGCGCGCCGCCCAGGGCGCACCAGGCGCCGAACACGAACAGCACCTGCCAGGCATACGGGTTGAAGTACCACTGTCCGGCCGGATAGGCGTTCAGGTTCAAACCGAAATGGCGCGCCGTCAGCCACAGCACGATGGACAGTGCCATCGTCAGGTCCGGCTTGCGCAGCATGAACCAGAGCACCGGCGGAAACAGCCCCATCAGCACGATGTAGAGTGGCAGCACGTCGAGATTGAGCGGCTTGAAGCGCAGAAACAGGCCCTGGCGCAGCGTCTCGGTGGCGTTGTCGACCAGGCCGGCGACGTTGAACTCGTTGATCATCTCGGAATCGCCGAAGCGCAGCGCCAGATAGCTGATCGAGGCGATGTAGATCACGAACAGGATGATGTGGGCGACGTAGAGCTGCCAGACCCGCTTGGTCAGCCTTGTGGCGCCGACCAGGAAGCCGCGCTCAAGCATCATCCGTGCATAGACGAAGGAGGCGGTGTAGCCGGAGATGAAGACGAACAGATCGGCGGCGTCGGAAAAGCCGTAATTGCGGGTGGTGATCCAGTTCACCACGTTGTCGGGGATATGGTCGAGGAAGATCGCCCAGTTCGCAATGCCGCGAAACAGGTCGAGCCTGAGGTCACGGCCCTTCTCGGGGAGCGTGGCGTTGATATTCAGGAAGGACATGCGACGGGAGCTTTCGGAGGGGACGGACAGGGAGAGGTCAACGAAGCAGGGCCGCCAGGCGAGATCCCGGCGCGGAAGGCGGGTACGCAATTGTCACGATGCAGCATAATGATTATACCCATCGGCGAGGCATCCCGGGGGCCGGAATCACCGATCAGTTCCCAAAAGGTGTCTCTATACTATGCCCGCGGTTTCCACCAACTGCTACCGTGACGCATCGAAATCGAACGAAAAGACGAACAAGAGGCCCGGACCATCCATGACCGCACGCATTTTCAAGCCCGCCAAGAACGCGATGCAATCCGGCCGGTCGAAGACCAAGGAATGGCAGCTCGACTACGAGCCCGAGCAGCCGCGCGCGGTCGAGCCGCTGATGGGCTGGACCTCGTCCGGCGACATGAAGCAGCAGATCACGTTACGCTTCCACAGCAAGGAAGAAGCTGTCGCCTATTGCGAGCGCAAGGGTATCGCCTACCAGGTAATCGAGCCGAAGGAATCGGTGCGCCGGCCTGTCGCCTATTCCGACAATTTCTCGTTCCGCCGCGGCGAGCCCTGGACGCATTGAGGGCGGGCCGCGCGTCGAGACTCTCGTTATGCCTGGGCTTGCCGTCTTCGCTGAAGCTTCGCCGGCCCAACACCGAATGCCCGACGAAGCCTTGGCGGAGCCGGGTCCCGGGCATCTACGTTTTTAGCCTCCGCGTGAAAGCCCGCGGCTGGCCGGGACAAGCTCAGGCAACCACGCGGGTTCTTCCCATCGTCCTGCCCTTGGCAGCCATTCCGCTCCGTGCTTCGCTGCCGCGCATAAGACGAGCATGACGAGGTGGGCTATGGCGGGGCGTGACCAGCTCGACGGCGTCGATCTGAAAATACTCTCCGAGTTGCAGCAGGACGGGCGGGTTCGCAACAACGAGCTAGCGCTCCGCGTCGGGGTGTCCGGGCCCAACTGCGTGAGGCGGCTGAAATCGCTGTTCAGCCGCGGCGTGATCCGGGCGGTGCGCGCCGTCATAGACGAGCGGCTGCTCGGCTACGAGGTGGTGTCGTTCGTCTCGATCCAGCTCGGCAGCCAGGCCCAGCCGGTGCTGGCCGCGTTCGAGAGCTCCATCGCCGCGATCCCGCGCATCCAGCAGTGCTGGCGGATTTCGGGAGACACCGACTATCTTCTCAAATGCGTGGCGCCGAGCGTCGAGAGCATGCGCCAGCAGCTCCTACATTTCGCCGCGATGCCGAACGTGAAGAACGTCCGCAGCTTCCCGGTGCTGGGCGTGGCGAAGGACGTACCGCTACCGTTGCAGGAGATCGCGGCGGCAGGATAGTTCGGCGGCGACGGATCCCAAACGTGGCTCGCACAACGAGATCCGGAAATCGAAGGCGCGGGATGATTCCGTTATCGGGAAACAGGTTCGGATAAGACGGATAAAAAGATTAGTAACTCACCTAACTGTGACATGTGATTTGGGAAGTCCTGCAATGCGCCGAGACGTGATTGCCGGTTCCCGGCGCCGGCCTACATGCGAAGTGTGAACCTCAGCCTGCGTCGCATGCCGAGGCCTCTTTGTGGGACCCTGAAGCAGGAAAGACAACATGATCTCGACCTCGAAGACGTTCGTCGCATCCGCTGCGACGCTGTTTGCCTCTGCGTTTCTCATGATGACCGCGCCGGCTGCCCAGGCGGAAGACTACTGCATCACCAATGGCGCCCAGGCCGCGCACGGTTGCGGCTATCCGACGATGGAGGCCTGCCGGGCGGCGGCCGGCGGCATCGGCGGCTCGTGCTCGCAGAGCGGCGGCGCGAAGACTTCGACCGACGCGCTGGCCTTCCAGCCGAAGCAGACGCAGTCGCGCACCAAGCTCCGCCCGGGCGGGCAGACCAACTCGAACTGATCGGGACCGGTTTCGAAATGTTGCGGCCTCCGAGTTGGATCTCGGAGGCCGCAACAGCATGACAGGCCGCGCGTCAGCGATACCTGCCGCGAAACTCGCGAGGTGAGGCGCCGGCCCAGGTGCGGAAGGCGCGGGAAAAGCTTTTCTCGTTGCGGAAGCCGGCGATCTCCGCGATCCGCTTGATCGGGCTACGACCGCGCATCAGCTCCTGCTTGGCGAGCTCGAATTTTGCTTCTTCCTTGAGATCGCGCAGCGAGGTCGATTCCTCGCGCAGGCGCCGGTGCATGGTGCGGGTGGAGAGTGCCAGCTCGCTCGCGACATCCTCGGCTCCGAGACTGCGTCCGCGCGCATTGCGGAGCACGCGGCGAACGCGCTCGACCAGCAGCCGGTCGCGCCGATAGGGGAGCACGGTCAGCCGCAGCGCGCCCTTGAGCATGTTGTCGAGGTCCGCCGCGCTACGGGTGAGCGGCAACGACAGATAATGCTTGTCGAAGGTGATGGAAGCGCGGTCCGCATCGAAGCGGATGTTTCGGCAAAAGATGGTCGGATAGACCGAGACATGGCCGGGCTCGGGGTGCGGAAATTCCGCGGTGCGGAGCGCGATCCTGGAATCCACAGCCCAGCAGGAAAAGCCGAGGACATAGCGGAGCAGGGTGACCAGGCAGAATTCGCGTAGAGGTCCGAGGTCGGCCAGTTCGCGGATGGACACGACCGCGGTCTCCTCGCCGACCGCGAGATCGAGCAGCACGTCCTCGGTAAGCAGACGATGGTGCCGACACCAGCGCTTGAGCGCGACCTCCAGCGTCGGGGCGGTGATCGAGGCGCGGCACAGCATGCCGTAGGTGCCGAAGGGCAGCCGCCGCGAGAACCAGCCGAGCGCCTCGTCATCGAGCTCGCGCATGGCGTGGCCCGCCAGCGCCTCGAACTGGCCGGCCGTGACCCGCCCATCCGGAGAATTGACAAGGTCTGGCGTTACCTGACCCCGGCTCAGCGCCTCGGTCGGATCGCGGCCGTAGCGTTCGTAAGCGGCAACGACGCCGCGGACGAAGGCGGCAGGGGTCACGGCACGGCGCGGGATCGCAGTTGCGACTTGAAAAGGCATCGGAAATCCTCTGGGAAAATCCTCGCCAAGTTTGGCGGAAAATGCAACCTTTTCGACCGCAGAAGGGCCCCGATGCCGCTAGGTTCGGTCCCCAAAATACGGAGGAATCGCCTTGAATATCCCGAGCATCGATTTCGATCTGGGTGAAGACATCAGCATGCTGCGCGACACGCTGCGCGCCTTCGTGGAGGCGGAGATCGCCCCGCGTGCCGCCGATATCGAGAAAGCCAATCTGTTCCCGGCGGACCTGTGGAAGCGCCTCGGCGACCTCGGCCTGCTCGGCATGACCGCGCCGGAGCAATATGGCGGCTCCAACATGGGCTATCTCGCCCATATCGTCGCGATGGAGGAGATTTCGCGCGGCTCGGCCGCGGTCGGGCTCTCCTACGGCGCCCACTCCAATCTCTGCGTCAACCAGATCCGCCGCAACGGCAATGATGCGCAGCGCGAGCGCTATCTGCCAAAGCTGATCTCCGGCGAATATGTCGGCGCGCTCGCGATGTCCGAGCCCGGCGCCGGCTCTGATGTCGTCTCGATGAAACTGCGCGCCGACAAGCGCGGCGACCGCTACGTGCTCAACGGCTCGAAGATGTGGATCACCAATGGCGGTGATGCCGACGTGCTGGTGGTCTATGCCAAGACCGATCCCGAAGCCGGCCCGCGCGGCATGACCGCCTTCCTGGTCGAGAAGGGGGCCAAGGGCTTCACCCATGGCCAGCATCTCGACAAGCTCGGCATGCGTGGCTCCAACACCTATCCGCTGTTCTTCGACGAATGCGAGGTGCCGGAGGAGAACGTGCTTGGCAAGGTCGGCGAGGGCGTCAAGGTGCTGATGTCCGGGCTCGACTATGAGCGCACGGTCCTCTCCGGCGGCCCACTCGGGATCATGGCGGCCTGCATGGACGCGGTGGTGCCCTACATGCACGGGCGCAAGCAGTTCGGGCAGCCGATCGGCGACTTCCAGCTCATGCAAGGCAAGCTCGCCGACATGTACGCGACCTGGCAGGCCACGCGCGCCTATGTCTACGCGGTGGGGCGTGCCTGCGACCGCGCCGATCATGCGCGCAGCTTGCGCAAGGATGCGGCGGCTGCGATCCTCTATTCCGCCGAGAAGGCGACGTGGATGGCGGGCGAGGCGATCCAGGCGCTGGGCGGGGTCGGCTACACATCCGAATTTCCGGTCGGACGTCTGTGGCGCGATGCAAAGCTCTACGAGATCGGCGCCGGCACCTCGGAGGTCCGGCGCATGCTGATCGGGCGCGAATTGATGGCCGAGACGGCTTAAAACCTTCACGCAATTGGAATCAACATGCCGCTCCATTCCAGCATCGATACGTCTTCATCGGACTTTGCACGCAATTCCGAGGCCATGCGCAGCCTCGTCGCGGATTTGCGCGAAAAGCTGAGCCAGGTTGCCGGCGGCGGCGGCGAGGTCTCGCGCAACCGACATACGTCGCGCGGCAAGATGCTGGCGCGCGAGCGCGTCGACCTGCTGGTCGATCCCGGCACAGCGTTCATGGAGCTGTCGCCGCTCGCCGCCTATGGCCTCTATGGCGGCGACGTGCATTCGGCGAGCGTCGTCACCGGTGTCGGGCGCATCGCGGGCCGCGAATGCGTGATCGTCGCGAACGACGCCACCATCAAGGGCGGCACCTATTATCCCATGACCGTGAAGAAGCATTTGCGCGCGCAGGACGTGGCGCGGCAGAACAATCTTCCCTGCGTCTACATGGTGGATTCCGGCGGCGCCTTCCTGCCGCTGCAGGACGAGATCTTTCCGGACGAGCGTCACTTTGGCCGCATCTTCTACAACCAGGCGCAGATGTCCTCGCAACTCATTCCGCAGATTGCCATCGTGATGGGGTCCTGCACTGCGGGCGGCGCCTATGTCCCCGCGATGTCGGACGAGAGCATCATCGTGCGCAATCAAGGCACGATCTTTCTCGGCGGGCCGCCGCTGGTGAAGGCGGCGACGGGCGAAGTGGTGACCGCGGAAGAACTCGGCGGCGCCGACGTGCATTCGCGGCAGTCGGGCGTGACCGATCATTATGCTCAGAACGACGCGCACGCGATCGGCATCGCCCGCCGCATCGTCGGCACGCTGAAGCCATCCGTGCGACCGAACCTCAACATGCATCCGCCGCGCGATCCCTTGTTTGCGGCGGAGGAGATCTACGGCGTGGTGCCCGTCGATGGGCGCAAGCCGTTCGACGTGCGCGACATCATTGCGCGCGTCGTTGATGGTTCCGAGTTCGACGAATTCAAGAAGCTCTACGGCACGACGCTGGTCTGCGGCTTCGCCCACATCTGGGGTTTTCCAGTCGGCATCATCGCCAACAACGGCATCCTGTTCAGCGAGAGCTCGCTGAAGGGGGCGCACTTCATCGAGCTATGCTGCCAGCGCGGCATTCCGCTGGTGTTCCTGCAGAACATCACGGGCTTCATGGTCGGTAAGAAATACGAAGCCGGCGGCATCGCGCGGGATGGTGCCAAGCTCGTGACGGCGGTGGCGACCGCCTCGGTGCCGAAATTCACCGTCGTGATCGGCGGCTCCTACGGCGCCGGCAATTACGGCATGTGCGGCCGCGCCTACTCGCCGCGCTTCCTGTGGATGTGGCCGAACGCGCGCATCTCGGTGATGGGCGGCGAGCAGGCCTCGATGGTGCTGAGCCAGGTCCGCCGCGACAATATCGAAGCCAAGGGCGATAGCTGGTCGAAAGAAGACGAGGAGACATTCCGCAGCCCGATCCGCGCGCAATATGAGAGCCAGGGGCATCCATACTATGCGACCGCGCGGCTGTGGGACGACGGCGTGATCGACCCGGCCGATACAAGGCTGGTGCTCGGCCTCGGCCTCTCGGCGGCGTCGAATGCGCCGATCGAACCGACGAAATTCGGCCTGTTCAGGATGTGATGCGATGGACCGCTCAAAGCTCTACCGTCGTTTTCGCACTCTCCTGATCGCCAACCGCGGCGAGATCGCCTGCCGCGTGATCCGCACCGCGCGCGCCATGGGCCTGCGCACGGTCGCGGTCTATTCCGAGGCGGACCGCGGTGCGATGCATGTCGCGCTCGCCGACGAGGCCGTGCTGCTCGGGCCCGCACGCGCCCGCGACAGCTACCTCAATGCCGAACGGCTGATCGAGGCCGCGCGCAAGACCGGAGCGGAGGCGATCCATCCCGGCTACGGCTTCCTGTCGGAGAATGCCGAGTTTGCGCAGGCATGTTTCGACGCGGGTCTGGTCTTCGTCGGCCCGACTGCCGCGATGATGACGGCGATGGGCTCGAAGTCCGGCTCCAAGGCGCTAATGGAGAAGGCCGGCGTATCACTGGTGCCCGGCTATCACGGCGAGGCCCAGGACGATGCGACGTTGGCGAAGGCGGCCGAGAAGGTCGGCTTTCCCATCCTGGTGAAGGCGTCCGCAGGCGGCGGCGGACGTGGCATGCGCATCGTTCGCTCCGCGGACGAGCTCGCGCCTGCGATCGTTAGCGCCAAGCGGGAAGCAAAAGCGGCGTTCGGCGACGACCGCATGCTGATAGAAAAATACGTCGACAATCCCCGGCATATCGAGGTGCAGATCATCGGCGATAGCCATGGCAATCTGCTGTCGCTGTTCGAGCGCGAATGCACGCTGCAGCGCCGCCATCAGAAGGTGATCGAGGAGGCGCCGTCGCCGACGCTCAATCCTGCCCAGCGCGAGACAGTCTGCGCAGCCGCGCGAAAAGCGGCCGGTGCGGTGAGCTATGTCGGCGCCGGCACCATCGAGTTCGTCTCCGACGGCAAGGACGTGTTCTTCATCGAGATGAACACCCGCCTTCAGGTCGAGCATCCCGTGACCGAGCTGATCACAGGGATCGACCTGGTCGAGTGGCAGCTCCGCGTTGCCTTTGGCGAGGCGCTGCCGCTCAAACAAGATGAGATCAAGCTCAACGGCCATGCTGTCGAGGCTCGGGTCTACGCGGAGAACCCGACCAAGAACTTCATGCCATCGGTTGGAAAAATTTCGACTTGGCGCCTGCCGGCGGGAACCGGGGGATTGCGCATCGACTCCGGCTATCGCGAGGGCGATACGGTCTCGCCGTACTACGATGCGATGCTGGCAAAGATGATCGCCTGGGCGCCGACGCGGGATGTCGCGATCGAGCGGCTGAACCGCGGGCTGGAAGAGTCCGACGTTCGCGGCATCGTCACCAACATCCCGTTCCTGTCGGCGCTGATGACGCATCCGAAGGTGAGGGCGAACGCGATCCATACCGGCTTCATCGAACGAGAGCTGGCGGTCCTGACGCAGGCGCCGCCGACGCCAGGCGAGCTCGAGCTGTGTGCCGCGGTGGCTGCGATCGTCAATGATGAGCGGCAGGCCGCGCAAGGCGAGGCGAGCTCGCCCTGGCAGACCTTTGGCTGGATGCCGGTCGGCCGCCGCCAGCGCAACTTTGCCTTTCGCGTTGGCCACGGGCCGGAGCAGAAGGTTGTGCTGAACTACGGCAGCGGCCCGTCCACACTGGTGATCGGCGAACGCGAGTTGGCGTTCACGATCGCGGCGAAGGGCGGCGGCTTCGACCTGACCCTCGACGGCGTCAAATCGTCGGTCGCGGCCGTGATCGATCGCCATGAGCTGTATTTGCGCACGCGCAACGGCCGCTTCGATCTGCACTGGGTCGATCCGTTCGGCGGCGAGATGGAGGAGCAGGCCGGCGCAGACAAGATCGCGGCGCCGTTGCCGGGCACCGTCGTCGCCGTGCTGGCGGAGGAGGGTGCCAACCTCGAGAAGGGCGCGCCGATCCTCACCCTGGAAGTGATGAAGATGGAGCAGACGCTGCGGGCGCCCTATGCCGGCGTGCTGAAGTCCATCAAGTGCAAGGTCGGCGACATCGTCCAGGAGGGCGTCGAGCTCGCCGTGGTCGAGCCTTCCGGAGAATGAGATGAGCGATCAGGTCCGCATCATCGAAATGGGGCCGCGCGACGGCTTGCAGAACGAGAAGACGGCGGTCAGCGTCGAGGCCCGCATCGCCTTCATCGAGGCGCTGGTTGCCGCCGGCCTCAATACAGTCGAGGTCGGCGCCTTCGTCTCGCCCAAGGCGATCCCGCAGATGGCGAGCTCCGACGCTGTGCTGCGCGGCGTCAGCCACCTGACTGGCGCCGAATTCCACGTGCTGGTGCCGAACGAGAAGGGCTATGACGCCGCGCGCGCCGCGGGCGCGAAGGTGGTCTCCGTGTTCGCCGCGGCCTCCGAGGGCTTTTCGCGGGCCAACATCAATTGCACGGTCGCCGAATCCATCGAGCGGTTTAGGCCCGTGCTGGCGCGCGCCAAGGCCGATGGTGTCAAGGTCCGCGGCTATATCTCCTGCGTGCTGGGCTGTCCGTTCGACGGCGAGATCAAGCCGAAGGCGGTGGCCGATCTCGCCACCACGCTGTGGGAGCTCGGCTGCTACGAAATCTCGCTCGGCGACACCATCGGGGTAGGCACGCCCGAAAAGGCCAAGGAGATGCTGCGCGCGGTCAGCGCCAACATCCCTCCCGCCAATCTCGCGATGCATTTCCACGACACCTATGGCCAGGCACTCGCCAATCTGTATGCGGGCATGGAGGAGGGCGTCCGGGTCATCGACGCCGCCGCCGGCGGCCTCGGCGGTTGTCCGTACGCGCCGGGTGCGACCGGCAATATCGCGACCGAAGACGTCGTCTACATGCTCGAGGGCATGGGCGTCAGGACGGGCGCCGATATGGACCGGTTGCTGGCGGCGACGAACGAGATGAGCGCGGTGCTGGGCAAGCCGCCGGTGAGCCGCGTGGCGTCCGCGCTGAACGCGAAGAAGAAGCGCGCCGCTTCCTAGTTCTCCGTCATTGCGAGCGCAGCGAAGCAATCCAGAGTCCCTCCGCGGGAAAAGTCTGGATTGCTTCGTCGCAAGAGCTCCTCGCAATGACAGCAGAGAGAGCTCTTGCAGGATCAGGCTGCCTTCAGCCCGACATCGGGCAGGCGCGGCCGGCTCTTGAGCGCCTTCACCATCATGGCCTCGACCTCGGCCTTCTCCTGCGGCAGCAGCGCGAGGCGGGGCGGGCGCGTCAGCGCGGTGCCGCGGCCCATGATGTGCTCGCACAGCTTGATGCACTGGACGAGGTCCGGGCGCGCATCGAGATGCAAGAGCGGCATGAACCATTCGTAGAGCGGCATCGCCTCGGCAAAGCGCCCCGCCTTGGCCAGGCGAAACAGCGTCTCGCCCTCGCGCGGGAAGGCGTTGGACATGCCGGAGACCCACCCCACGGCGCCCATGGCGATGCTCTCGACGATGACGTCGTCGAGGCCGGCGAACAGCACGAAACGATCGCCGACCATGTTCCGTGTGTCGATGAAGCGCCGAGTATCTCCGGAGGAATCCTTGAAGCAGACGACGGTCTCGACGTCCGCGAGCGTGGCCAGGATGTCGGGAGTGACGTCGTTCTTGTAGATCGGCGGGTTGTTGTAGAGCATCACCGGCAGGTCCGTCGCGGTGGCGACGGCGCGGAAATGCGCGGCGGTCTCGTGCGGCTTGGACGAATAGACCAGGGCTGGCATCACCATCACGCCGTCGATGCCGACGCGCGCGGCCTCCTTCGCGGTTTCAACCGCAAAGGCCGTGGTGAATTCGGCGATGCCGCACAGCACGGGCACGCGGCCGGCCGCGACGGACTTCGCGGTCTCCATGATCGCGACCTTCTCCTTGCGCTCCAGCGAGGTGTTCTCGCCGACCGAGCCGCAGACGATCAGGCCGGAGACGCCGTCACGGATCAGCCCGTCCATCACCTTCGCGGTCGCGTCGATGTCGAGCGAGAGATCGTCGTGGAATTGCGTGGTGACGGCCGGGAAGACGCCTTCCCAGGAAACGCGGCGGCTCATGGTTTGACTCCGAGTGGATTTTGCCGGCGGGAGGCTGGATCCGCCGGGTGTTTGGAAGGGGATGACTGTGGGGTTAAAGCGTCGCGCCGACCTTGCGCAACTCGGCGAGGACAGGTGCCTTGGGCAGCCAGATCTTGTCGAACTCGGCAATGACAGCTTCGGTATCGCCGGCTGGCACCTGGCGGATCGGGATCGGGGCGTTGCGGAAATTCTCGATCAGGGTGGGCTCGTTGGAGGCCAACTCGTCGATCTGCGCATCCAGCGTCGACTTGACGGTCTTGGCGATCAGCTCGCGGTCGGCGGCGGGGAGCGACTGCCAGACCCGGCCCGACACCACTGCGGCCATCGGCATGAAGACGGCGTTCATCTGCAGGATCACCTTCGATACCTTGTCGAAGCGCTGGTTCCAGGAGAATTCGAGGTCGGCTTCGAGGCCGTCGACCTGACCGTTGGCCATCGCATCGAACACCTGCGGAGTCGGGATTGGCGTCGGGGCTGCACCCAGCGAAGAATAGAAATCGCGATAGACCGGCGTCGGATTGATCCGCAGCTTCATGCCCTTGATGTCGGCGAGCGAAGTCAGATCCCTGGAGGAGAATACCGCCCGCATCCCGGTGATGCCCCAGCCTAGCCCGATCGTCCCGGTCTCCTGCGGCAGCACCTCGAACAGCTTGACCGCCGCCGGATGCCGCACGAATTTCGCGACCGCAGGGGTCGAGCGGACGATGTAAGGCGCGTTGATCGCAGCGATGTGCGGCACGCGCGAGCCGAGCTCGGCGGCCTGGATGAAGCCCATGTCGAGCGCGCCGGACTGCAATTGCTGCATCATCGCGGGCTCGTTGCCGAGTTGGCCGGAGTGGAACACGGTCAGGGTCAGGCGGCCGTTGGTAGCGGCTTTGAGGTCTTCGCCAAATTTGAGTGCGGCCTTGTTCCAGGAATGGCCGTTCGGCGTGATCAGGCCGAGGCGGAATTCCTTGGACTGGGCGAGCGCCAGCGACGGCGCGAACACCGATGCGGCGGCGCTGGCTGCGAGAAAGCGGCGGCGTGAAAGCGGCATGGTCGGGCTTCCTTTTTGACGGGCCTATTTGATGAGGATCAGCGAGAGCGACGGATAGAGCGAGAGCAGCACCAGCAGGACGCAGGAGATGACGAAGAAGGGCAGGGTCACCATGAACATCTTGCCGGGCTTGGCGCCGGTGACGGCGGCCGCGACGAAGAAGCAGAGCCCGACCGGCGGGGACAACAGGCCGAGAACCAGGTTGATCACCACCACGACGCCGAAATGCCTGGGATCGATGTGATAGACGTCGATTGCGACCGGCAGCAGGATCGGCACCGTCATGATCAGGCCGGGAATGCCGTCGATCACTGTGCCGATCACCAGCAGGATGACGTTGCAGATCAGCATGAAGCTGATCGGGTCCTTGGCTGCCGTCTGGATCCAGGCGGCGGTTTCCTGCGGCACCTTGCCGAAGATCAATACCCAGGAGAACACCGCCGCGGCGGCCACCAGGAACAGCACGATCGCCGCATAGATCGCGCTGCGCAGCATCATCTGCGGCAGCTGCGAGAATTCGAACTCCCTGGTCCAGAACTTTCCGACCAGGGCTGCGGCAACGGCGCCGACGGCGGCGGATTCCGTCGCGTTGGCGAGACCGCCGAGGATGGTGCCGACGATGACGATCGGGATCAGCAGGGTGGGCGAGGTCCGCAGGATCGTCGCCACGCGCTGCCGCGGCGTCTGATAGTCGGCGCGCGGATAGTTGTAGATGTAGCCCATCAGGGCGATGACGACGCAGAACATCACGGTGAGGATCACACCCGGCACGATGCCGGCGATCAACATGTCGCTGACCGAGACCTGCGCGAGCACGCTGTAGACCACGAACATCACCGATGGCGGAATGATCGGGCCGAGCATGCCGCCATAAGCGGTCAGTCCCGCCGCAAACGTCTTGTCGTAGCCCTTCTTCTCCATCTCCGGCACCATGATCTGGGACATGATCGCGACCTGTGCGGTCGCCGATCCCAGGATCGAGGAGATGAACATGTTGGCGAGGATGTTGACGTAGGCGAGCCCGCCCTTGAGCGAGCCCACGAAGGCCATCGCCATGTCGACGATGCGCCGCGTGATGCCGCCGCCGTTCATGATCTCGCCGATCAGGATGAAGAGCGGAATGGCGATCAGGCCATAGCTGTCGACGCCGCCGAATAGCTGGAGCGGATAGGACTGGAACAGCACCGGATTGCCGGACGCCGCGATGTAGACCAGGCCAGCGAGACACAGACAGAGGCCGATCGGCACGCCGACCAGCATGATCGCGAGAAAGGCTGCCGACGTGATCATCAGTTGACCCCGTCGAGTTCGGAGAGCGCAAAGCCCTTCGGTTGCGTGCGCGGGACCAGCTCGAGGTCTTCCAGCAAATTGGCGAGGCCATGCACGGTCATCGACACCGCGAAGATCGGCAGCGTCAGATAGAGCACCCAGGTCGGCCAGTTCAGCGTCTGGGTATGCTCCGTGTAGAGGAAATTGAAGGTCTGGGCCGCCAGCTTGCGCCCGTCGAAACCGGCGCGGGCAAGGCCAATCGGGTCCATCCAGAGCACGCAGGTGACGATCAGAGCGAGGCCGAACACGACGACGAGGCCGGTCGAGATCACCTTCGCGGTCTTCCGGATGCGGGGCGAAAGACGTTCCGTCAGCATCGTCACCGCGAAATCGAGCCGCAGTCGCGTCATCGCGGATGCTCCGATGAATGTCAGCCAGACCACGCAATAGACCGCGGATTCGTCGATCCAGTAGATCGGAAAATGCGAGTAGCGGGTGACGACGTTGACCAGGATCAGGCCGGTGAGCAGGTACATCAGGCCCATCAATGCGATGCGCTCGACGGCGAGCAGGGCGCTCGAAGCGCGGACGATCATGCGTCGAACGCCGAACGCGCGCGTGGCCGGCATCGTCTGCTCGATCATGAAGAGGCCCCATTGCCCGCAAGATTTGTCGTGCGATGGCCGAATGTATAATTTATACATTTTGGCTGTCAAATGGAATTGCGGGCTGCCTCGAAGGCGTGCACGACCTTTTCGCGGGGGACGGGATGAGCTCAACATGCAAGACAGGGACCGTTCCGGCCGGCCGAGTCGGGAACGGACGGAAGATCGGATGAAAGCGCCTCTGAAGCATCGCACCCTGTCGGCTGCGATCGTCGACCAGCTCCGGCAGGCAATCCTCGACGGGACCTATCCGGCCGGATCGCAACTGCGCCAGGATGCGCTTGGCGAGGCCTATGGCGTCAGCCGTATCCCCGTGCGCGAGGCGCTGTTTCAGCTCGAAGCGGAGGGCCTGGTGCGGATCGTTCCGCAGAAGGGCGCTATCGTCTCCGAGTTGTCACTGGACGAGATCAACGACGTCTTCGACCTGCGCCGGATCCTGGAGCCGCGGCTGCTGGCGCACTCGGCCCCCCAATTCACCCTGGAGGATTTTGCAGGGATCGACGACATCCACAAGAGCTTCGAGAAGGCGATCAAGGCCCGCAACGTCAGCGAATGGGGGCAGCTCAACGCCGACTTCCACATGGCGTTGTATGTCCATGCCCCGCAGCCCCGCACCCGGGCGATCGTGCTGTCACTGCTCCAGACCAGCGACCGCTATACGCGTCTCCAGCTCTCCAACACCAAGGCGATGGGGACCGCCGAGAAGGAGCACGCCCATCTGATCGCGCTCTGCCGCGCGCAGAAGGTCGAGGAGGCCTGCCGGTTTTTGGAGCGGCACATCGAAGCCGTGCGCAAGGATCTGTTGCAGGTGGTGGCGATAGCACCGCGGTCGCGGCGGAACGAGAAATCGTAGGGTGGGTTAGCGAAGCGTAACCCACCTCTTTCTGACCGCATTGACGAGAAGAGGTGGATTACGCCTTCGGCTAATCCACCCTACGGGAGTTTTACCTGCTCCCGTCCGGCCCCATCACCAGATCCGGCAGCGCGGTCGAGATCCCCGGCACAAAGCACAGCAGCAGCACCGCGACCATCATCAGCAGCACGAATGGCAGCGTGCCCCAGATCACCTCGCGCAAGGGAATGTCGGGCGCTACGTTGCGGATGACGAAGATGTTGAGGCCGACGGGTGGATGGATCAGTCCCATCTCCATCACGATGGTCATGACGACGCCGAACCAGATGATGTCGAAGTTCGCCGCGCGGAGCGGCGGCAGGATGATCGGCGCGGTCATGAGAATAATCGAGACCGGCGGTAGGAAGAAGCCGAGCACGACGACCATGACGAGGATCGCGAACAAGAGGCCCCAGCGCGGCAGATGCATCGCGACGACGGATTCGGCCGCCGATTGCGAGATGTGCAGATAGCTCATCACGTAGGAGTAGAGCAGCGACATGCCGATGATCATCATCAGCATCGTCGATTCCCGGATCGTCGATTTCAGGATCGGGGCGAGGTCGCTCGGCCGCCACACGCTGTAGATCGCCGCAATCAGTGCCAGCGCCAAGAGGCCACCAAGGCCGGCGGTCTCCGATGGCGTGGCGTAGCCGCCATAGAGCGCGATCATGACGCCGGTGAGCAGCAGCACGAAGGGGATCACGCGCGGCAGCACGCTGAAGCGTTCCGCGAGCGTGTACTCGTCGCGGGCGAGGATCGCGGCTTCCGGGCCGCCGTTCTTGTAGATCGCTTCGGCCGCGGCATATTCCTGGCGGAAGCGGATCACGGCGTAGATGCCGAACAGCGAGACCAGCAGCAGGCCGGGTCCGATGCCGGCGAGGAACAGCCGTCCCAGCGATTTTTCGGCGGCGACCGCAAACAGGATCATGGTGATCGACGGCGGCAGCAGGATGCCGAGCGTGCCGCCGGCGGCGATGATGCCGGCGGCAAAACCGCCGGAATAGCCGCGCTTGCGCATCTCGGGGATTCCGGCCGAGCCGATTGCCGAGCAGGTTGCGGGCGAGGAGCCCGCCATCGCCGCAAACAGCGCGCAGGCGAACACGTTGGCGACGCCGAGGCCGCCGGGGACGCGGTGCAGCCAGGCGTGCAGAGCCGAGTAGAGATCCTGGCCCGCGCGCGACTTGCCGATCGCGGCGCCCTTCAGGATGAAGAGCGGGATCGACAGCAGCGTGATCGAGGCCATTTCCTCGTAGACGTTCTGCGTCACGGTATCGAGAGAGGCGGCGGGCATGTAGATGCCCATGAACACGACCGCGACCGCGCCGAGCGCGAACGCAATCGGCATGCCCGAAAACATCACGACCAGCGTCGCGATCCCGTACGCGAGGCCGATACCGAAAACGCTCATGAACGCCTGGCTCCAGCGAAAGGCAGCGCAAGCTGCACGAGGATCTGGACGCAGAGCAGGCTCATGCCGAACGCCATCAGCGAATAGGGGATCGCCAGCGGCGGCGACCACATCGAGTTCGAGACCTGGCCGTCGACATAGGCTTCATGCGCCAGCGTCCAGGACTTCCAGGCGAAGAAAGCGCAGAACAGAAGCGTCACGGCATCGACCAGCCAGAGCCTGATCCGGTTCGCCAGCGGCGAGAGCAGGCCGACGAAGGCCTCGATGCCGATGTGACCGCGGTTCTGCTGCACGTAGGCGGCGGTCATGAAGGTGGCGCCGACCAGCAGGAACACCGCCGCCTCGTCCTGCCAGTAATTGGCGGCCTTGAACAAGGCGCGGCTGAGCACGCTGTAGCTCAGGATGGCGCAGGCTGCGATCAGCGCGATCGCGGCGAACACGACGATGATGCTGTTGAGGATGGCGAGACCGCGATCGATCGCCGCAAGGCCGGTCCTTGCGGCAGCGTTGGCCTGGTCGTCACGATCCGGAAGCGGACCGTGGCTCATGCGGCGACGTCGGTCGCGAGCTTGAGCAGGTTGGCCGAGGTCGCGGTCTTGGCGCCGTAGTCCTTCCATGCGGTGTCGCGGGCGATGTCACGCCACTTGCCGACGGTTGCGGCATCGAGTGCCGAGACCTTGGCGCCGGCCTTCTCGTAGACCTTGGCGACCTCGACGTCGTCGTCCTGCGCGCCCTTGCGGCCGAATGCTTCGAGCTCGGTGCCGACCGCGAGCAGGATGTCCTGCTGGTTCTTCGGCAGCTTGTCGAAGATCGCCTTCGACATCATAAGCGGCTCGAGCATGAACCAATAGGACGCGCCTGCGCCAGAGGTGAGCGATTTCGCGACTTCTTCGAGGCGGAACGAGATCAGGCTGGTCGAAGAGGTGATGCCGGCATCGCAGGCACCGGTCTGCATCGCTGCGTAGATTTCGTTCGAGGGCACCGACAGCACCGAGGCGCCGGCGGTCTGCAGCACCATGTCCATCTCGCGCGAGCCGCCGCGCACCTTGAGACCCTTGGCATCTTCGGGGGCCACGATCGGCTTGGAGCGGCTGGCGACGCCGCCGGCCTGCCATACCCAGCTGAGCAGGATGATGCCCTTGTCGGCGAGGAAGTCGGTCAACGCCTTGCCGACGGGCTCCTTCTTCCAGCGCATGCCCTGGTCGTAGGTGGTGACGAGGCCCGGCATCAGGCCGATATTGGTTTCCGGCAATTCGCCGCCGGCATAGGGCATCGGATAGAGGCTGATGTCGAGCGCGCCCTTGCGCATCGCGGAGAACTGCGCGTTGGTCTTGATCAGCGAGGAGTTCGGATAGATCTCGGCGGCGATGTCGCCGTTGCTGCGCTTGGCGACTTCAGCGGCGAACATGCGGCAGAGCCGGTCGCGGAAATCGCCCTTGTCGACGGTGCCGCCCGGGAACTGATGCGAGATCTTCAGCGTGGTCGCGGCATGCGCGGTGCCGGTGCCGAAACGGAGAATGGCGGGTGCGGCGACGGCAGTCGCGATCAGGTGGCGGCGCGTGAGCATGGTGTGATTCCCTTGGGCGGTTTTTTGAACGGTTCTTTGGAGGGTTCTTGTTTGCCGTGATTTTGGGTTGGTCTTTGAGACCGTGCTGAGGCCTATCCTAGCCGGTCTTTCAGACAATGTTCTCTAGTCTGATAGTTCGAGACCGAATGCCGCGGCAAGAGGCGGCTATGTTGCGTTGCACACACCCGATCTCTGGCATCCGCCGCACGAAGGACGGCGGCGGGCGCGCAGAAATTTATCAGCGGCCGCGTAACAACGCCCCGTGGCAATCCGTCGAGATCAGATAGCGGCGTCCGTCGCTGACAAACATCCATCTCGAAGGGAAGACCAGTCATGACCATTCGTACCCGCATCGCGCTCGGCGTTTCGGCGGCCGTTCTCTCGCTCGGCCTCGCGCTGTCGCCGGCCGCTTTTGCCCAGGACAAGATGGGCAAGGATGACGGCATGATGAAAAAGGACACGATGTCCAAGGACGGCATGAAGAAGGACACCATGTCCAAGGACGACGGCATGAAGAAGGACACGATGTCGAAGGACGGGATGAAGAAAGACGACGGGATGATGAAGAAGCACTGATCTTCCATCGTCGAGGAGGCGCTTGCGACAGACAGACGCGCGCCAAAAATCCGGGGGCGGTCACGTATGACCGCCCCCCAGAGTGTCGTTTCAGTCCAAATTCAATTGAACGTGACTTGCGAGCGTTAGACTTGCGAACGTTACTTGCGCTTCGCCTTGCGGGCGGCGTAGCGAGCGTCTCGCTTGGCCTTTTGCTCGGCCTCGGCTTCGGCCGCCTTCGCGACGGCTTCTTCGGCTTCGCGGGCGATCCGCGCGGATTCGAGCGCGGCAGCCTCTTCTTGAAGGCGCTTCTGCTCGGCCTTTTCAGTCTCTCGCGCAGCCTTTGCCTCGGCGCGCTTGGCCGCAAGGGCCTCGCGCTCCGCACGCTTCGCCACAACCGCCGGATCATCCGGCCCTGGCTGCGACTTGAATTTGTTCAAAAGGTTCTTGCGTGCTTCCTGTGCCGCCTTTTGTCGGTCGGAGAAGCCTGGTTCCCTAAATCCACTCATCGGCGAACCTTGTCATCCTCGCTTTCGATCCTACATCACTGCCTGTTGGTACGTCGGCTGGGCATAGCGGGCGCCGCGCGACGCAGATGCGTGTACATCGGCGCGCGCCGTGATGCCACCTATAATCGCAGCCGATCAGGTAGACGAAAATCGCCGCCCCCGACGATCTCTCGTAGCCCCGAAAAACTGCCGAATTGTGATGTCCCTCATACGGGGGCACCAGGGCGGTGCCTAGCGTCCCGCCCGGTATGAGACGCGGAGCACGGGTATGACGATCTCAAGACTAAGCGTGAAGGCGCTCGCAATCGCCGTCACGGTGGCAGCCCTGGCCGGTGCCACGCTGCTCCTCGCCCGGCCGCAGCCGATCGAAAGTGCCGTCCTGGGCGCAGATTGGGAATGCACCCAGACCGCGTTCGTGCTCACGACCTGCGCACCGCGGGTCCAGCAGGCGATCCCGGCGGTCGAAACCTCGCGCAAGGAAGCGATCCGGCCCACCCGAGGCTAACCGGGAGAAGCTTGGGCGAGATGTGACGCCACGCCGCAGAGGTGATAAAGCCCGCTCGCCCCCGTGATCGGCCAGCTATGTCCAAGTCCGAAGCAAAGTCCGAAGCAAAGTCCGAACGTAAGCCCGAACCGGGCGCGAAGCCCAAATCCCCTCCAAAACCTCAATCCGGTGACAACCGCCGCGGCGCCATTGCGGGCTTGATCATCGCGATCGTGATCCTCGGCGTCGGCTGGTGGCTCGCCCGCGATCTCACCTCGGCCAGCAAGATGCAGGACTGCCTGATGTCCGGGCGAAGCAACTGCAACGTGATCGAGCCGGCCCGCTAGAAGCACTCCAGCGCGGCCCGCGCGGACGAAAAAATGTCGCGATCTTAATCATTTGTAACGGGACTTGGGCGACCAAAGCAGGTCAGTCATGTCAGCCGGCATCAGCTCAGCGCGAGCCGAATCGTCTATCGCGCCAGGCATCACGGCCATTGACCGCAATCGAGAGAGTAGGGGGCAAGCACGCATGAGTGCGTCCAGTCGCATCAAGATCATCATTCCCTTGGTTTCGGCGATGTCGATGCTCGCCGTCCCGGCGCAGGCTCAGGAGGCCAGGCCGCCGAGAGACGCCGCCCAGCCATCGGCCGGACCGGGCGCCAGTGCTCCGCCTCAGAACATGCGCAAGGGTCCGCCGCCGCAGCAGGCCGCCCGGCCCGCGCCACAGCCCGGCGGCCAGCCTCACGCCGGCGGTCCTGGACATGCAGGTCCAGGTCCAGGTCCTGCGCCGCGCAATGCCGGCGGTCCACCGCCCGGACGCAATTACGCCAGGGGGCCCGCACCGGCGCGCGATTGGGGCGGACACAGCTATCGCGGCCATCTCGCCTGGGATGGCGGACGCTGGCGCCACGAAGTCCACAACGGCCGCTCCGGCTGGTGGTGGGATGTCGGCGGCGCGCGGTATTATTATCCGCAGCGGATGGCCGGCCCGCCGGCCTACATCTCGGAGGACTATTACGACGACGTGCCGGTGGCCTACGCCCCGCCGCCGGTCGCCTATGAACCGCCGCCACCGCCACCGGCCGATCCCGGCGCGAGCGCGCTTGGCGGCGCCATCGTTGGCGGCCTGCTGGGCGGCCTGATCTCGGGCAACGCCTCGGGTGCGGCCGCAGGCGCCGTGATCGGTGGTGCCACCGGCGCGATCGCCGGCGCGACGGCTGCTTCGCGTCCTGGCTACTATCTGGCCCAGGGCAACTGCTACTACCGCTATCCGAGCGGCCAGTATGTGCAGGCCGACCCTCGCGCGTGTTACTGAGCACTCCAGGCAAGACCTGATGCGAAGAGGCGGATGAAAAGTCCGCCTCTTTTCGTTTGTGGCGTGGCCGCGCGCGTCAGGACACCAGCCAGCTGAAGAACGCGATCGCGGCCCAGACCAGGCCTGCGATCCAGGCCAGCATCACGATACCGATGGTCGCAAGATATGCGATGCCGAGCGGATCGGATTTTTCGCGTCGCGTCGGGACGGCAATTTCGGCTGCGGCTTCTTGTGTCATGACGGGACCACCTCCCATGCCTTCTCGCTCCTGAGAGCGCTGAGGACTGTTTAGCGGAGGCGCCGGGCGCCGGCTGTGACGCACTTCACAGATCGGTGCGCATCAAGGCCAGGCAGATGCGTGAACTGGATCGAGTCGCAAATGTCCGAGGACGGCATTTACCCCGCAATCATACGGACGAAAATGCCACGCGCTTGTCCAGATCGTCCGGCTAGAATTGGCTTCATGTGTACCAAGTACGATCCACAGCACGAAGCCGAGGCGGCGATGAAGCGCGCCGTGGCGGCCGAAGGCCCCGACCGGCAACGTCTCATCGAGCTGGCTCTGGCCTGGCATCAACTCGCCCGCGACCGGCGCGAAGAGCGGACGGACTGAGCCCACGCTCTCACGACGATACCCGTATTCACAGAAAAACCCCGTGCTCGGGGGGACAAGCACGGGGTTCTCGAGAGCCGATCGGGGCTGGCAAATCGGCATCACTCGATAGCGAACGCGCCGACCGGAGGTTCGTTCCGCGCCTCCTCAATCCTTTTCGCGCGAGATCATGAAGGCCGGCCGGGGAGGCGCATCTTGCCGATGGAACGTCGGTTCCTCGCCGACGTTGAGCCGCTATGAACGATCCCGAGTTGCGCGCAGAGTCCTTCGAGATTGCCTGGAAATATCTCGACCAATCCGGCCTGCTTACTGGCGAGCGCAGGGACGCGGCCCGGTTCATCCTGAACAGGATCGACCGCATGATGCGGGGTGGCGAACGCCGACGGTTGCTGCTGTCCAACGCCGCGATCGACGCCTACCGCTTGCGGCCCGTACTCGTGACGCTCGACGCCTGACGAGAGTCGCAGAAACGCGACGTTAAGACTTGTTCGGACGACGATTTTCCGATCGCGATTCGTTTCGCGGAACGAAGCGGAGCAGGACCGTGAACAAACAAAAAGCCTCCGGGGAAATTTGCTGACTCAGGCTGCTTCCGACTTCGGCACCGCGTCGGCATTGACCGAAAGCTTAACGATATCGCCTTCGACGGCACCCACATATTTCGTGTCGATGTAATGATGATGGTCCTTGTGACCTTCCGGGCTGTCCTTCCGCGTCAGCTTGATGCGGTTTCCCTCGACGCGGTCGACGGTGCCGACAGGCGCGCCGTCCTTGCCGATGATCTTCATATGCTCTCTGATCTCGCTCATGATGTTCTCCTTGTGAAGTGTCAACGGCGAGGACCGGTCTTCGTTGCAAGGACGAGCGGGGTCGACTGTCTGGAGCCAATGCGTTCGCCGAGCGTTGAAAGGCAACCGCAATTGCCAGGACCGTTATCAATATCCGCATGGAGACCTCCGAGGCCTATCTCGAACGAAAGCACAGGGAAATCGGGCTGCTGAACGATTGCCTGAGGAGCCCGCTGCATTTGGCTCGGCCGCAATCGGTCGACGAGGTCGTGGACTCCAAATTTCGGCTCGCCGCCGCGCTGCGCGCGGAGCATGCGCTGCAGGACTGGAAGGCGACGGAGACCGCCTGGTCGCACGCGGCGTCTCCCACCAGCGGTCCGTTCGTGTTCAGCTACGATTATCAGCGCGCGGACCTCAAGGTCCGCGGTCCCTCGTTCTATGAACTCGAGCGCGGCTGCCGGAGCGAGGCGATCTATACCGCATCCGGCATGGCCGCGATCTCCGCGCTGCTGCTCGCGTCCGCACGAATCACCGGCAAGGCGGACATCGTGGTGCTGCCGGGCACATACGGCGAGACACTGGAGTTGATCGAGAGCCTCGTCCCCCATTTGCGACTTGTCACCGCCAGACTGCCGCTGGCCGAAGCGTTCGCTGCGGCAGCCTCGCCACGGCTTCTCCTGCTGGATTCATGCGCTCCTGCCGGGGCGTTCGAAGCGGCTTTGCGTTGCGACGGTTCGGGGCTCGATCTGTTGATTTTCGACACGACATGTTTCGCCGGCAGATCGGGGCGCATCCGGCGCGTCCTGAGATGGGCCGCGCGATGGGACATTCCCGTCGTGTTGGTGCGAAGCCACAACAAGCTGGATTCGCTCGGGGTGGAATACGGCCGGCTCGGCTCTGCCGTGTTTGTGCATTGGAGCCGGAAGGACCTCAAGGCAGGCCAGCTGCTGTCCGAAAGCCTGGCGGCGGAAACCCGCAATGCCGTCCGGCTTCTCGGTGGCGCGGCGTTGCCGGCGCACTTCCCGCCATTCGTGGGCTCAGCGGGCTATTGGGCGCTGACGAAAAGGCGCGTCGCGGCGATCCTGCGCAACGGTCGCCACACGGCGCGATATTTCGCCTCCGAGCTCGCTTCGCTCTCGGCCGAGCTGCATTTCACCCACGGCCTCTATGTCACGCTTCGCGGCAGGCGCGCCCTCGACGAGGCGACCGCGCGGCAGGCCGCCGACGACATGAGCCGCGACCTCAGCGGCAAAGGCTTCCCCATTCGCCACGCCGGCAGTTTTGGTTTCGATTTCGCGGCGACCGAGTGGTTTCACGACGCGACCAAGGATCGGTACAGCGTCCGGGTCGCCGTGCCGGATTTGCCCACCGCGTTATGGAAGGATCTCGCGGCGGCGATTGCCGGGTGGTGGGCGCGACATCAGGGCGAGACTGAAGGGTGAGTACGGTGCAAGGCCATGACAGAGCGATCGAACGCGTTTCCTTACAGGGAATGCACGTGGCATGTTTCAGACGAACAGTCCCAGCAATGGCTTGCGGTGCTTGAAAAGACGGGTGCAGCCAACGTCCGAGCGCGGCTAGCCCGGACCGACGCGGCATCCGCAGGAGCGATTGCGATCGGAACCGCGCCCGTCATGACGATCGGGTTCGCCCAGGAATGGCTGAACTGGAAAGATAATCAAAAATCCGAGGCGGATATCGAACGGCACGAGCGGCAGATCTGGTGGACCCGGACCGCGGCCATCGCCGCATCGGTCGCCGCCTTGAGCGCACTGTTCGGCTGGATTTGGACGATCTTCATCCGGGGGAATAATGGCCTGTAACAAACATGATTGTTACGTTGCGCATACATCCGCGAAACGAAAGCGGCGACAAGCTGCGCTATTTCAATCGATCGCCAAGCATTCTTCCACGGCCGGCTTCTGGTGGCCGCGACGCGTCCATGCCTGAAGGGCGAAGGCGAGTTGATGCTGACTGGCCGCCGCGTCCGCGATGGAAGCCCGCGCTGTCGCGATGGGCCTTGTGATGACGCCGGAGTTCACGACTCCCGCGTCAACTGCCAGGAACGATATTGCCAGGAACGATATTGCCACAATCGCCACCGCAGATGCGATAGCCATTCTCGCCAAGTCGGATAGTGGCATCGAAGTCCTTATCGGGCGCACGTCGCTCGGCGGATAGATAGGGCTCGTTTGCCAAGATCAAAGCCCGGAGCGAGGCGACCCACGCGTTCGTGAAGGACGGTGGATTCTGCAGGCGCGCATCGTAGACCGGGCTCACGATGAACGCTTGAGACTGAAATGGCGATCCCGGCAGGAATCGAACCTGCAACCCTCAGAGTAGAAATCTGATGCTCTATCCAGTTGAGCTACGGGACCGTCTTGAGCCGCCCTGGTTGGGGGCCGGCTGTTCATCTACCATGCCATTATGAAAAATATCGTCTTTCGCCAAGCCTGAACCGAACCGTTTTCCTCGAAGCCGCGACAAAGCGGAACGGTGGGGTGTCAGGGTGCCGGGTTGAGCGGCAGCGGACTGGACGATGGATCACATCGCCGGGAACGCTGGCCAGCTTCCGGGACACGGCCGCCGGACGACTGGTCGGGTATTGCTGCGCCATCAGGACGGCGTGCGCGGCGGTAGCTTGATCGGTCTCCTCTGGGCGTGCCTTGTCATGGCGAATGCGACGGTTTGCAGCTTTGGTTCCATCGCCTTGAGTCCGTCACCTTTCCACGCATTTCATGCGACAAGCGGCGTTCGTCCGCGATTTCCGGGAGTCCATCCATGATCGGTCTTGTTCGCGCCGTCACCCTCTGCGCCACGCTGGCGTTCGGCCTTAGCGTAGCGCAGGCCGCCGACAAAGCCTTCAAACGGGACGACCTCGCCGATTCCGCGATCAAGCTGGAGGCGCAGATCAAGGGCGAAGCGGGGCCGGTCGCCAAGAGCGGCGCGAGCTTGCGCACCGATGCCGATGCTGCCTTCCGGCGCAACGACTACCGCACCGGCCTGTCGGTGCTCGGCCAGATCGCGGCGACCACGCCGGAGGACGCAGGCAACTGGCTGCGCCTGGCGAAAGTCATCTTCCAGATATCGCCGAAGAGCTCGAGCGAGCAGACGTTCCTGCTGGAGCGCGCCTCGACTGCCGCCTACATCGCTTACCAGCGCGCCGGTAATGCGGGCGAGGAGGCCGATGCGCTCGCGGTGCTCGGCAAGTCGCTGTCCGAACGCAAGTTGTGGCGGCCGGCGCTGGATGCGCTGCGACTCTCCCTCGAGATGCGCGAGGTCGCCGACGTCCGCGGCCAATATGAGAAGATGCGCGACGAGCACGGTTTTCGGCTGCTCGACTACACCGTGGACTCGGACTCCGCCAGTCCGCGCGCCTGCTTCCAGTTCTCGGAGGAGCTGGCAAAACGCACCGATTTCGCGCCGTACCTCGCGCTGGCGGGCCAGGACAAACCGGCGCTATCGGCCGAGGGCAAGCAGCTCTGCGTCGACGGGCTGAAGCATGGCGAGCGCTACAACATCAATTTGCGCGCCGGCCTGCCGTCCACCGTGAAGGAAGGCCTGCCGAAATCGGCCGAGTTCAACGTCTATGTGCGCGACCGCAAGCCCTTCGTGCGCTTCACCAGTCGTGCCTATGTGCTGCCGAGGACGGGCCAGCGCGGCATTCCCGTCGTCAGCGTCAACACGCCAGCCGTCAACATCAACGTGTTCCGGATCGGCGACCGCAATTTGATCAACACGGTGGTCGACAGCGATTTCCAGAAGACGCTATCGAAATACCAGCTCAGCGATCTCGGCGGCGAGCGCGGCGTGAAGGTCTGGACCGGCGAGCTTGCGACCGCGATGACGCTGAACCAGGACGTCACCACCGCGTTCCCGGTCGATCAGGCGCTCGGCGAGCTCCAGCCCGGCGTCTACGTCATGACGGCCGCGGCCAAGGGGCCGGGCTCGGACGACGACTACCAGCTCGCCACGCAATGGTTCATCGTCTCCGATCTCGGCGTCACGGCCTATTCCGGCAATGACGGCATCCATGTCTTCGTGAATTCGCTGGCCTCGACCGATCCGGTCGGCAAAGCCGAGGTGCGGCTGGTCGCGCGCAACAACGAGATCTTGGCCACCCGCAAGACCGATGAGAGCGGCCATTTGCTGTTCGAGGCGGGGCTTGCGCGCGGCGAGGGCGGCCTGTCGCCGGCGATGCTCACCGTGACCGGCGAGAAGGCCGACTATGCCTTCCTCAGCCTCAAATCTTCGGCCTTCGACCTGTCCGACCGCGGCGTTTCGGGCAGGGCCGTGCCTGCGGGCGCCGACGCCTTCGTCTATGCCGAGCGCGGGGTCTACCGCTCCAGCGAGACCGTCTATCTCACGGCGCTGTTGCGCGACGGGCAGGGCAATGCCGTCAGCGGCGGGCCGATGACCCTGGTGATCGAGCGCCCCGACGGCGTCGAATACCGTCGCGCCGTGCTGGCCGACCAGGGCGCCGGCGGGCGCACCTTGTCCCTGCCGCTCAACCCGGCTGTCCCAACCGGGACCTGGCGGGTGCGCGCCTTCACCGATCCGAAGGGGTCTTCGGTCGGCGAGACCACTTTCATGGTCGAGGACTACGTCCCTGACCGGATCGAATTCGACTTGTCTGCCAAGGACAAGCTGATCAAAGCTAACGCTCCAGTGGAGCTTAAGGCGGACGGTCATTTCCTCTATGGCGCGCCGGCCTCCGGGCTGGCGCTCGAAGGCGACATGCTGGTCGCGCCCGCGTCCGAGCGGCCGGGCTTCGCCGGTTACCAGTTCGGCGTCGCCGACGAGGAGACCTCCTCGAACGAGCGCACGCCGCTGGAGAACCTGCCGGAAGCTGGCGCCAACGGCGTTGCGACCTTCCCGGTCACGCTCGACAAGCAGCCGGCCTCGACGCGGCCGCAGGAGGCGCAGATCTTCGTCCGCATGGTCGAGACCGGCGGCCGCGCCGTCGAACGCAGGATCGTGCTGCCGGTCGCGCCTGCTGCCGCCATGATCGGCATCAAGCCGCTCTTCGGCGACAAGAACGTCGCCGAGGGCGACAAGGCCGAGTTCGATGTCGTGTTCGTCTCGCCTGAGGGTGAGAGGCTTCGCCGCGACGGCCTGCGCTACGAGCTCCTGAAGATGGAGTCGCGCTACCAATGGTATCGCCAGAGCAATTACTGGGAGTACGAGCCGGTCAAATCGACCTCGCGCGTCTCTGACGGCGACGTGACCGTCGCCGCGGACAAGCCGTCGCGAATTTCGCTGACCCCAAAGCCCGGCCGCTACCGGTTGGACGTGAAGTCGAACGACGCCGACGGCCCCGTGACCTCGGTGCAGTTCGACGTCGGCTGGTATTCCGACGGCAGCGCCGACACGCCGGACCTCCTGGAGACCTCGATCGACAAGCCGCAATACGCCTCGGGCGACACGATGACCGTGTCGGTCAACGTCCGCAGCGCCGGCAAGCTGACCGTCAACGTGCTCGGCGATCGCCTGCTGACGACGCAGACCATCGACGTCAAGGAAGGCACCGCGCAGGTGAAGCTCCCGGTCGGCAAGGACTGGGGCACCGGCGCCTATGTGGTCGCGACGCTGCGCCGGCCGCTCGATGCGGCCGCGCAACGCATGCCGGGCCGTGCGATCGGACTGAAATGGTTCGGCATCGACAAGCAGACCCGCACATTGCAGGTGAAGCTGACGCCGCCGGCACTGATCCGGCCGAATGCAATGTTGAAGATCCCGGTCAAGCTTGACGGGCTCAATCCGGGCGAAGACGCCAAGATCGTGATCGCTGCGGTCGATGTCGGCATCCTCAACCTCACCAATTACAAGCCACCGGCACCGGACGACTACTATCTCGGCCAGCGCCGCCTGAGCGCGGAGATCCGCGACCTCTATGGGCAACTCATCGACGGCATGTCGGGCACGCGCGGGCAGATCAAGTCCGGGGGCGACGCCGGTGCCGCCGAGCTCCAGGGCTCGCCGCCCGCGCAAAAGCCGCTCGCGCTCTATTCGGGCATCGTCACCGTCGCTGCCGACGGCACGGCGGAAGTGAGCTTCGATATTCCGGAGTTCGCCGGCACCGCGCGCGTGATGGCGGTGGCGTGGACCGCGACCAAGCTCGGTCGCGCCAACACGGACGTAGTGATCCGCGATCCCGTGGTGCTGACCACGACCCTGCCGCGCTTCCTGCTCAACGGCGACCACGGCACGGTCAATCTCGAGATCGACAATGTCGAAGGGCTGGCCGGCGATTACGTCATCAACGTGAAGACCGGCGGCCCGGTAAAGATGACCGGCAATCCCGCAACAACGGTTAAGCTCGCCGCCAAGCAGCGGAATTCGTTCACGCTCGCCATCGACGCGACGGCGGCGGGGCAGGCGACGCTCGACGTCGACATCAAGGGGCCGAATGGCCTGGCGCTGGCGCGCCATTATGCGCTCGACGTCAAGGCGGCGACGCAAGTCCTGGCGCGGCGCTCGATCCGGACGCTGGCGAAGGGCGAGAGCCTGACGTTGACCTCGGATATGTTCGCCGATCTCGTGCCGGGTACCGGCAGCGTCTCGGTCTCGGCCAGCCTGTCGGCTGCGCTCGATGCGGCGACGATCCTTAAAGCGCTCGACCGCTATCCCTATGGCTGTTCGGAGCAGATCACCAGCCGCGCGATGCCGTTGCTCTATGTCAACGAGCTCGCGGCCGGCGCGCATCTGGCCATGGACACCGAGGTCGACCAGCGCATCCGCGACGCCATCGAGCGGCTCTTGGCGCGCCAGGGCTCGAACGGCTCGTTTGGGCTGTGGTCGGCAGGCGGTGACGACGCCTGGCTCGACGCGTATGTGACGGACTTCCTGACCCGCGCCCGCGAAAAGGGCTTTGTGGTGCCGGACGTACTGTTCAAGACCGCGCTGGATCGTATCCGCAACTCCGTCGTCAACGGCAACGAGCCGGAGAAGGACGGCGGCCGCGATCTCGCCTACGGCCTCTATGTGCTGGCGCGCAACGGCGCGGCGCCGATCGGTGACCTCCGCTATCTCGCCGACACCAAGCTGAGCAACCTCGCAACTCCCATCGCGAAATCGCAGCTCGCCGCGGCGCTCGCGCTGGTCGGTGACCGCAATCGCGCGGAGCGAGTCTATGGCGCCGCGCTCGACAGTCTCGCGCCAAAACCTGTTCTGGAGTTCGGACGCACCGACTACGGCTCGCAGCTCCGCGATGCCGCAGCGCTGGTGTCGCTTGCCAGTGAAGGCAATGCGCCGAAGGCAACGCTGACGCAGGCGGTCTCGCGGGTCGAGACCGCGCGCGGGCTGACGCCCTACACCTCCACGCAGGAGAATGCGTGGCTGGTGCTGGCGGCACGCGCGCTCGCCAAGGAGAACCTGTCGATGGAAGTCGACGGCCAACCGGTCAAGACCGCGCTGTACCGCAGCTACAAGGCCGCCACTTTGGAAGGCAAGCCGCTGAAGATCACCAACACCGGAGACGCCCCAGTGCAGGCGGTGGTCTCGGTGTCGGGGTCGCCGGTGACGCCGGAGCCTGCGGCATCGAACGGCTTCAAGATCGAGCGCAGTTTCTTCACGCTCGACGGCAAGCCCGCCGACATCAGCAAGGTCAAGCAGAACGACCGCTTCGCCGTGGTGCTGAAGATCACTGAGGCCAAGCCCGAGTACGGTCACATCATGGTGTCCGACTATCTGCCGGCCGGTCTGGAGATCGACAATCCAAAACTGGTGTCGTCGGGCGACAGCGGCACGCTGGGCTGGATCGAGGATGGCGAAGAGCCCGAGGATACCGAGTTCCGCGACGACCGCTTCACGGCGGCCGTCGACCGGGCCTCCGATTCCAAGGCGGTCTTCACGGTGGCCTATGTCGTGCGTGTGGTCTCGCCCGGCAAATACGTGCTGCCGCAGGCCTATGTCGAGGACATGTACAATCCCTCGCGCTACGGTCGCACCGGGACCGGCACGGTCGAGGTGCGGGCGGCCAAGTGAGTGTTTGGAATGACTGACGCTCCGTACGGGCCACAATCTCCGTCGTCATGCCCGGGCTTGTCCCGGGCATCCACGGACTGTGGTGCCGCGAGCAAGAACGTGGATGGCCGGGACGAGCCCGGCCATGACGGAGTGCGGAGATGGGGCCGTCGCGTTCTGTCGATAGCCGCCTTCGCCCTCATCCTCACCATCGTCGGCTTCGTCGCGTGGGTTTACTCCCTCGGTCCGCTGCCTTTCGACGAAGCCCGCCAGGTTTCCACCACCATCGTCGATCGCAACGGCAAGCTGCTGCGCGCCTATGCGATGGCGGACGGGCGCTGGCGGCTGCCGGTCGAGACCAAAACGAACGTCGATCCGACCTATCTGAAGCTGCTGCTCGCCTATGAGGACCAGCGCTTTTACGCACATGACGGCATCGACCCGCTGGCGCTGGGGCGCGCTGCGTTTCAGCTTGGGACGCGGGGCCACATCGTCTCGGGCGGCTCGACCATCTCGATGCAGCTCGCGCGGCTGATGGAGCCGCGCCGGCAGCGCTCGCTCTATGCAAAGCTGCGGCAAATGGTGCGAGCGATCGAGATCGAGCGCAGCTTGAGCAAGAGCGAGATCCTCGATCTCTATCTGGCGCTCGCGCCTTACGGCGGCAACCTCGAAGGCATTCGGGCCGCTTCGATCGCCTATCTCGGCAAGGAGCCGAAGCGATTGTCGCTGGCTGAAGCGGCGTTGCTGGTCGCGCTGCCGCAATCGCCGGAGACCCGCAGGCTCGATCGCCATCCCGATGCGGCGCGCAAGGCGCGTGACCGCGTACTCGACCGCATGGTCGAGGAGCAACAGATCAGCCTCGATGATGCGAAGCAGGCCAAGGCCGTTCCCGTGCCGAAACTGCGCAAGCCGATGCCGATCCTGGCGCCGCATGCCTCCGATGCGGCGCTTGCGACGGTCAAGGACGCGCCCGTCATCAAGCTGACGCTCGATGCCAACCTGCAAAAGGTGCTGGAGCCGCTGGCGCGCGACCGTGCCTTTGCGTTGGGGCCGAACATCTCGGTCGGCATCATCGTCGTCGACAATGAGAGCGGCGACGTGCTCGCCCGCGTCGGCTCGGCGGATTATTTCGACGAGCGCCGGGCAGGGCAGGTCGACATGACCCGCGCAGTCCGCTCGCCGGGCTCGACGCTGAAACCGTTCATCTACGGGCTCGCCTTCGAGGACGGTTTTGTTCATCCCGACAGTCTGATCGACGATCGGCCCGCGCGCTTCGGCTCCTACGCGCCGGAAAATTTCGACATGACGTTCCAGGGCACGGTGCCGGTGAAGAAGGCGCTGCAGCTGTCGCTGAACGTGCCCGCGATCGTGCTGCTGGACCGCGTCGGCGCAAGCCGGCTGGCCTCGCGGCTGCGCCAGGCCGGTGGCAATCTGGTGCTGCCCAAGGACGAGGCGCCGGGACTTGCCATGGGCCTTGGCGGCGTCGGCGTGACGCTGCAGGACCTCGCCCAGCTCTATGCTGGCTTCGCCCGGCTCGGCACCACCAGGCCACTGCGCGAGATCATGAACGACAGGGACGACCGCGAGCCGCTGCGGCTGCTCGATCAGGTCGCGGCCTGGCAAGTGGGTAATGTGCTGCTCGGCACCCCGCCGCCGGAGAACGCGGCTCACAACCGCATCGCTTTCAAGACCGGCACCTCCTATGGCTACCGCGACGCATGGTCGATGGGCTTCGACGGGCGCATGACCATCGGCGTCTGGGTCGGTCGGCCCGACGGTGCGCCGGTTCCGGGCCTGATTGGGCGCGTCGCCGCCGCGCCCATTCTGTTCGACGCCTTCGCCCGGACCGGAAAGACGCTCCTCCCGTTGCCGAAGCCGCCGAAAGGAACTCTCGTTGCCAGTAACGCCAAGCTGCCGTTGCCGTTGAGGCGGTTCCGCCCGGTCGGAGACCTAGTGCGAACCGGGGGCGAACAGGCCCTGCACATCCAGTTTCCGCTGAACGGCTCGCGGATCGATGTCGATCGCTCAGGTGGCGAAGGTGGCGCAGCCATGCCAGTCAAGGTCGCCGGCGGCGTTCTGCCCATGACCGTCATGGTTAACGGAACGGCGCAGGGCGAGATCGACGGACGGCGCCAGCGGCTGATCGATCCGCCCGGTCCGGGCTTTGCGCGGCTGACGGTCATCGATGCCACGGGCGCCGCGGACACAGTTGTCATTCGAATTCAGTGATCCTGCCGCAAGCGGTTGTGGCGATGGCGGTTTCAGCGTAAGCGGAACCGATGGCCGAGACCTACCCAGCACCCCGTTTTGGAGCTCCTCGCGAGCCGAAATCCCCGGTGAATCCGGGCAGCCGGCTCGTATCCATGTTCGACATCGCCACGGCCAGCCACGTCCGCGCGGTCGCCTTCCTGCTGCTGTGCGCGCTGCTGTTATTCCTGCCGGGCTTCTTCACGATTCCGCCGGTTGACCGCGACGAGGCACGCTTTGCGCAGGCCACCAAGCAGATGGTCGAGAGTGGCGATTATGTCGATATCCGCTTCCAGGAGGACGTCCGCTACAAGAAGCCGGTCGGCATCTATTGGCTGCAATCGGCCGCGGTCGAGACGGCATCGGCGCTCGGTCTGCCGCGGGCCGAATTGCGGATCTGGGTTTACCGGCTGCCGTCGCTGATCGGCGCCATCGGTGCCGTGCTCATGACCTATTGGGCGGCGCTCGGCTTCGTCACGCGGCGCGCCGCGGTGCTTGCGGCACTTCTGATGTGTGCTTCCGTGCTGCTCGGGGTCGAGGCGCGGCTTGCGAAGACCGACGCGATGCTGCTGTTCTGCGTGACCGCTGCGATGGGCGCGATGGCGCGGGCGTATCTGTCGTGGCAGCGCGCCGAGGACGAGACGCATCCGCCCTGGAGTTGGCCTGCGATCTTCTGGACGGCGCTCGCTGTCGGCATCCTGATCAAGGGCCCGCTGATCCTGATGTTCGCAGGTCTGACCATTGTCGCGCTCGCGATCCAGGACCGCGATGCCTCCTGGCTGTGGAAGCTGCGCCCGCTCTGGGGCCTGATGTGGATGCTGGTGCTGGTGCTGCCCTGGTTCGTCGCGATCTTCTGGCGCGCGGGCGATGCCTTCTTCGCCGATTCCGTCGGCGGCGACATGCTGAGCAAGTTGGGCGCGCAGGAATCCCACGGCGCGCCGCCCGGATTGTACCTTGCCCTGTTCTGGATCACGTTCTGGCCCGGCGCGCCGCTCGCGGCGATGGCGGCGCCCGCGGTCTGGCGCGCGCGGCGCGAGCCCGGCGCGCAGTTCCTGCTGGCCTGGCTGGTCCCGTCCTGGATCGTGTTCGAGGTGGTGCTGACCAAGCTGCCGCATTACGTGCTGCCGCTGTACCCCGCGATCGCGATCCTCACCGCGGGCGCGCTCGAGCGGCGGGTGCTGTCGTGGTCCTGGCTGATGCGCGGCTCGGCCTGGTGGTTCGCGATCCCCGTTGGCGGCTCGATCATCGCGGTCGTCGGCGCGGTGATGCTGACGCGGCAGCCGGCTTTCGTGGCCTGGCCGTTCATCGCGGCCTCGCTGATCTTCGGTCTGTTCGCCTGGTGGCTTCACGACAACAACCACGCCGAGCGATCGCTGCTCAACGCGCTGGTCGCAGCCCTGATGCTCGCGGTGACGGTCTACGGCATCGTGCTGCCGTCGCTGACGCCGCTGTTTCCTAGCATCGAGATCGCACGCGCGCTTCGCAACGTCACCTGCGTCGGCCCGAAGGCGGCCGCGGCCGGTTATCACGAGCCGAGCCTCGTCTTCCTGACGGGTACGCAGACGTTGCTCACCGACGGTTCGGGCGCGGCGGATTTCCTGCGGCAGGGAAGCTGCCGTTTCGCGCTGATCGAGCAGCGTTCGGAGCGCGGCTTCGTGCAGCGCGCCGAGGCGATCGGGCTCCGCTACAAGGTTGGCACGCGCATCGACGGCTACAATTTCTCGCAGGGGCGTGCGATCTCGATCTCGATCTTCCGCTCGGAAGGCACCGAGTAGGATGTCGGCACCAACCGACATCGCGCCGCGCGCGAGCTATCCCGCGCAGTTGCTGACGCTGTCGGGGCGCGCCCTGGCGCAACTCGTGCGCTCGCCCTCGCATTCGCGCCGCGCCGAGGCCGCGCGAAAGCTGGCGCGGCATTCGCTGTGGCTCAGTGCGATAGGTGCAGCCCTGGTCATCGCGCTGATGGTCGCGTTCGACCTGACCGAGATCCAGCTGATGCCGGCGCGTGGCACGCCGGGCCTGTGGCCGATCCGCATCCTCACCGATTTCGGCAAGGACGAGTATGTGCTCTCGGTGCTCGGGGGCGTGCTGGTGGTGCTGGTGCTCGTTGCGGCGGGATTGCACGGCACAAGCCGCGCGTTGTTGCTCGGCCTCGGCACGCGGCTGCAGTTCATGTTTCTGTCTGTTGCCGTGCCCATATTCGTCGCTGAGATCCTGAAATATCTCATCGGTCGAGGACGTCCGTTCGTCGGCGGCAAGGCCAATCCGTTCAACTTCATCCCGTTCGAGGGGACGGGGGCCTATGCCAGCCTGCCGTCGGGTCATGCGGTGACGGCGTTCGCGCTCGCGTTTGCGGTCTCTGCGTTGTGGCCTCGCCTGCGCGTGTTCATGTTCACTTACGCGATCGTGATCCTGCTGACGCGACTGGTGCTGCTCGCGCATCACCCGAGTGACGTCGTGGCCGGCGCCCTGGTCGGCATGGTGGGAGCCTTGGCGGTGCGCTACTGGTTCGCGGCCCGCAGGCTCGGCTTTGCCATCCGTGCCGACGGCACCATTGTGCCTCTTGCGGGGGCGGTCTCGGGCCGTCTCAAAAGGGTTGCCCACGGGGCATCCGCCCCATAAAAGCGGCTGCCTGCCGGGACCCTCGGTTCCCGAGCCAAGCCAATTCCAACCACGAGCTTTCGATTTGTCGTCGCCCCAGCCTTCGGTTTTCCAGCCCTCGGTTTCCATCGTCGTTCCCGTGCGCAACGAAGCCGACAACATCGTGCCGCTGATCGAGGAGATCGGCGCGGCGCTCGACGGCCGCTGGGCATATGAGATCATCTATGTCAATGACGGTTCGACGGACGCGACCGGCGAACGGCTCGGCGCGGTCATGAAGCAGCGGGACAATCTGCGCCAGTTGCGCCATGCCAAATCAGGCGGCCAATCCGCGGCGGTGCGCAGCGGCGTGCGTGCGGCACGCGGCGCGATCGTGGCGACTCTCGACGGCGACGGCCAGAACAATCCGGCCTTCCTGCCGGACCTGATCGCGGCGGTCGAAAACGGAAGCAAGGTCGGACTTGCCGCAGGACAACGCGTCGGCCGCAAGGATACCGGCTTCAAGAAGTTCCAGTCGCGCGTCGCCAACGGCGTCCGCAACGCGATCCTGAAGGACGGTACGCGCGACACCGGCTGCGGCCTAAAGGCGTTCCGGCGCGAGGTGTTCCTGATGATGCCCTATTTCGACGGGCTGCATCGCTTTCTGCCGGCGCTGGTGCGCCGCGAGGGTTTTGAAATCGCCTATGTCGACGTGATCGACCGGCCGCGACATTCCGGCGTGTCCAATTACGGTTTCTTCGACCGGCTGTGGATCGGCATCATGGATCTCGTGGGCGTGTGGTGGCTGATCCGCCGCAAGAAGCCGACGCCGGATGTGACTGAGGTGAATGCATGATCATCCAATACGGTCAGGCGCTGAGCAACTATTTCTACGACGTCTTCGTCGCCAAGTTCGACTTCTGGCTCGCGTTCGGCCTCGTCGCGCAGTTGTTCTTTACCGCGCGCTTCCTGGTGCAGTGGATCGCGAGCGAGCGTGCCGGCAACAGCGTGGTGCCGATGGCGTTCTGGTTCTGCTCCATGGGCGGCGGGCTGATGACGCTGGTCTACGGCGTCGTCAAGCGTGAGCCTGTCATCATCCTCGGCCAGTCGCTCGCGACCATCATCTATATCCGCAATATCATGCTGATCGTGAAGAACCGCGGCCGCGCCTCGAAGACGCTGGAGCGCTGATCCACGTTAGCGCGGCAGCGCCGACGCTGCGCCCGACGCGGGCAGGGCGGCGGTCTCCGTCTCGCGCCTGCGATGGGGCTCGCCGGCCGCGTCGAGCACGGGATAGGCGACCGAGCAGATATGCGAATGGATGCGGCGCAGGTCTCGCAGCACGTCGAGATGCAGCGACGTGGTCTCGATAGTCTCGGGACGACCCTCGCGCAGCCGGTCGAGGTGGCGCTCGACGGCGGCAAGCTCGGTGTTGCGCAGCGCCGTCTTCTCCACCAGCAGCTTGCGCGCCTCGTTGGCGTCGCCCGACATGAAGACGCCGAAGGCGATGCGCAGCGAATCCATCGTGCGCTTGTGGAAGGCAGCGAGCTCCTCGGCGCCCTCGGGCGAGAACTGAAAGCGGCGCTTGATCTTCTTGGTCGCGAGCTCGCTCAGGCTCTTGTCGATGATGTCGCCGATATGTTCCAGATTGATGGCGAAGGAGATGATCTCCATGGCGCGCCGGCCCTCGCTCTCGTCGAGGCTGCCCCGCATGAGTTTGGTCACGTAGAGCTTGATGGCTTCGTCGAGGCCGTCGACGATGTTGTCCATCTTCGAGACCTGGTCGACCAGCGCGCGGTCGCCGCTCATCATCGCCGCCATCACCTTGCGCAGCATGATCTCGACCAGATCGCCCATGCGCAGGGTTTCGCGGCCGGCATCGGCCAGCGCCAGCGACGGCGATTCCAGCGCGGTCTCGTCGAGATAGCGCGGCCGGGCCGGATCGGGCTCCTGAACACGATCGGGCAGGAGCCGGGTCAACAGGCGCGACATGGTGTCGAGCAGGCCGATGAAGATCACGGCCGTGCCGACGTTGAAGGCGATATGAAACGCCGCCGTCATCCTGGCGAGATCCGGCTGCCAGGCGTGCATGTGCTCGGCGATCGGGCTCAGGAAAGGCAGCACCAGCGCGATCCCGATCACGCGGTTGACGAGATTGCCCACGGGCAGGCGATAGCTGGCGGGATCGTCACGCTTGGCGCCTTCGAATACGGGATTGATGGCGCTGCCGAGATTGGCACCAAGCACCAGTGCGAGCGCGGCGTAAGGCGAGATGAACTGCGAATAGGCGAGTGACATGATCAGCAGCACGCTGGCGACGCTCGAATGCACCGCCCAGGTGACGAGCGCCGCGATCACGATGCACAGAACGGGATCGCCGGTGATGGAGGACATCACGACGCGGACGCCCGGCGCGTTCTCGGCCGGCGCCAGCGTGTCGAGCAGGATGTGCAGCGACAGCAGCATCAGTCCGAGACCGATCAGGACACGTCCGATGTCCTTGATCCGAGAGCGCGGACCCGCGCGGAAGGCGACCAGTCCAAGCACGAACAGGACCGGCGCAACGGCGGCGATATTGAACGACAGCACCTGCACGATCAACGTCGTGCCGACATTGGCGCCGAGCATGATGGCAAGCGCGGTGACCAGGCTGAGCAGGCCCTCGGCTGCGAACGAGCTCGTGAGCAGCGCGGTCGCCGTGCTGCTCTGGAGCAGCGCGGTCAGCCCGAGGCCGGCGGCAAACGCGTTGAAGCGGTTACCAAGCGCCTTGCCGAGCAGCCGTCGCAGGTCCGGGCCAAAGGCGCGCAGAATCCCGCTGTGGACCATGTGCAGGCCCCACAGCAACAGCGCCACGCCGCCCATCAGATCGAGCAGTACCAACGTTCCCATGCTCCGTGTCCGGATGAGAGTCGATTGGTGAGGCTAGCGCCAATTGCTTGAGGTTCAAACCATTTGTTGGCGCATCGGCGTTAACGTTTGCGGCAGCTGCACGTTCCCGCGGCGCGCGTTGGCGCGTCCGCCGGCGCGCGATTGCCGCGTCCCGAGGCGCGATGCCTTGTGAGCAGGCTCACATTGCTGCCTTGAGGGCAGCGAAGCCGCGATCAAGATCCGCCTTGAGATCGTCGGTGCTCTCGAGACCGATGTGCAGACGCAAGGTAAGCCCGCCCGGTGCCCACTTGGTCGCGGTGCGATAGGCGTCGCAATCGAAGGGAATCACCAGGCTCTCGAAGCCGCCCCAGGAGAAGCCCATGCCGAACAGCTTTAGCGTATCGAGCATGGTGTCGACCGCCTTCTGCGGCGCCGGCTTCAAGACGATGCTGAACAGGCCCGACGCGCCCGTGAAGTCGCGCTTCCAGATCGCATGGCCTGGATCGGTCTCGAGCGCCGGATGCAGCACACGCGCGACCTCGGGACGGCTCGCAAGCCAGCGCGCCATGTCGAGGCCGGAGCGATGATGGTGCGCCAGCCGCACCGACAGCGTACGCAGGCCACGCAGCGCCAGGAAGACGTCATCGGGACCGGCGCAGACGCCGAGCAGGCGGATGCCTTCGGCGATCTGAGGCCAGGCCTTGGCATTGGCCGAGATGGTGCCGAACATGATGTCGGAATGGCCGCCGATATATTTGGTGGCGGCCTGCATGCTGATGTCGACGCCCTGTTCGAGCGAACGGTGATAGAGCGGCGTCGCCCAAGTGTTGTCGTCGATGACGAGCGCGCCGCGCGCATGCGCGACCTCGGCGATGGCGCGGATGTCGGGCATCTCGAACGACTGCGAGCCGGGCGCTTCGACCAGCACCGCGCCTGTGTTGGGCTTGAAAAGCTTGTCGATGCCGGCGCCGATCATCGGATCGAAGTAGGTGGTCTCGACGCCGTAGCGGGTGAGCATGCCGTTGCAGAAATTGCGCGAGGGCCGATAAACGTTATCGCAGACCAGGATGTGGTCGCCGGCCTTCAGCACCGAGAGCAGGGTGGTCGAGATCGCCGACAGACCCGACGGCACGATGCCGACGCCGGCGCATTGCGGCCCCTCCAGCGCCATCAGGGTGTCCTGGAACGCACGGGTCGTCGGCGTGCCGTGCCGGCCGTACTGGAACTCGCCGCGATGGGCGTGCAGGTCCTCGGCGCTCGGGTAGAGCACGGTCGAGCCGTGGAAGACGGGCGGGTTGACGAACCCCTTCTGCGCCTTGGTGTCGCGGCCGGAGGTGACCAGCCGGGTTTCGGCGTGCTGCTCGGAGGGGTGTGAGGAATCCATGCGTCTGCTTTCAAAAGCGCGTTTCCAGTAGGCGCTCTGCGCCCGTGGGCTGGCCGAAAGGCCGCTGTCGTTAATAACAGAACACAGAAGAGTCCCGTCAACCCCTTGACCCGGCACGCCAGTCGTTCTGTTATCGCAGTGCTATTCAGTCGCCGCATGTTGAGGGGCCTGCCGCGACCTTCGATCCATCGCTTGACCGGACCATGCGCCACAGCCGTAACGGCGGGCGCTTTCGGCGGGGATTAAGGTAGGGCCTCCCGGGATCGGCGGGTGATCGGCAAGGTTTTCCAGCATGACTCTTGCAAGGCTGGTCTTGATACGGCTAGCCCTGGCAGAGACGATCGCAAAGACAACGTTCCTGACCTTGAGACGACTTTGAAAGGCCCAAAGCCCATGAAACGCGTAACCCTGGCTCTCACTCTCGCACTCGCCGCCGGCCTGACTGCCCAAGCCGCCGATGCGCAAACGCTCAAGACCGTCAAGGACCGGGGCATGCTGTCCTGCGGCGTCAGTCAGGGCCTGCCCGGCTTCTCCTCGCCGGACGACAAAGGCAACTGGACCGGGCTTGATGTCGACGTCTGCCGCGCGATCGCCGGGGCGATCTTCAACGATCCGACCAAGGTCAAATACGTGCCGCTGTCCGCCAAGGACCGCTTCACGGCGCTGCAATCCGGCGAAGTCGACGTGCTGTCGCGCAACACCACCTGGACCATCTCGCGCGATACGTCGCTTGGCGCCAACTTCACCGGCGTGACCTATTATGACGGGCAGGGCTTCATGGTGAAGAAGTCGCTCAAGGTGAACTCGGCGCTCGAGCTCAACAGCGCCTCGGTCTGTGTCCAGACCGGCACCACGACCGAGCAGAATCTCGCCGACTACTTCAAGGCCAACAACATGAAGTACGAGGTGATCGCGTTCGGTACCAACGACGAAACGGTCAAGGCCTACGAGGCCGGACGCTGCGACGTCTTCACCACCGACCAGTCGGGGCTGTACGCCAACCGCCTCAAACTTGCCAATCCCGGCGATCACATGGTGCTCCCGGAAATCATCTCGAAGGAGCCGCTCGGACCAATGGTGCGCCACGGCGACGACCAGTGGTTTGACATCGTGAAATGGACGCTGTTTGCGCTGGTCACCACCGAAGAGCTGGGGGTGACCGCGAAGAACGTCGACGAGAAGACGAAACAGGAAAATCCGGAGCTGAAGCGCGTCCTCGGCACCGACGGCAATTTTGGTGAACAGCTCGGCCTGAGCAAGGACTGGGTGGTGCGCATCGTGAAGGCCGTCGGCAATTACGGCGAAGTGTTCGACCGCAACGTCGGCGCGGGCTCGCCGCTTGGTATCAGTCGGGGTCTCAACAATCTCTGGAACAAGGGCGGTCTCCAGTACGCGCCGCCGATCCGCTGACCCCGCCTGACCCGCGCTCGCGGCGATGAGCATCGAGGCTCGCAAACCCCCGCCCCAGATCGCGCTGAAGATCAGGCGCGTGCTGGGGGGCAAGACAGGCTGGAACGGCATCGCCGTCCAGTTTGCCTTCGCTGCGGTCCTGGGCTGGATTGCCTATGAAATCGTCTCCAACGCCCGCGCCAACCTCGAGAACCAGCACATTGCCGCCGGCTTCGGTTTCCTCGCGAACAACGCCGGTTTCGACGTCAATCAGACGCTGATCTCGTATACCGGCTCGGACACGTTCCTGCGCGTGTTCCTTGTCGGGCTCCTCAATACGCTCGTGGTCTCGGTGGTGGGCATCGTGTTTGCCACCGTGATCGGCTTTATCGTCGCACTGTGCCGGCTGTCTCCCAACTGGCTGCTCGCGCGCGTCGGCGAGATCTATGTCGAGATCATCCGCAACCTGCCGCTGCTGTTCCAGATCCTGTTCTGGTACCTGGCGGTGCTCGCGGCCTTGCCCAATCCACGACAGAGCATTTCGCTGCTCGGCATCGCCTTCGTCAGCAATCGCGGTCTCGTCATTCCCCGCCCGATCGGCGAGAGCGGCTTCGAGGCGTTTCTTGCCGTGCTGGCGCTCGGCATCGTGGCTTCGCTGGCGCTGCGCATCCATGCGCGCCAGGCGCTGTTCCAGCGGGGGCAGATGATCCGGATCTGGCCCTATGTGCTGGGCCTGTTGTTCGGACTGCCGCTCATCACCATGCTGGTAGCGGGTCTGCCCTTCAGCTTCGAGCTGCCGCAGCTCAAGGGCTTCAATTTCGCCGGCGGCTCGCGGATCATCCCGGAGTTTGTGGCGCTCACGTTAGCCTTGTCGACCTATACGGCTGCCTTTATCGCCGAGATCGTGCGCGCGGGCATCCTCTCCGTCCACAGCGGACAGATGGAGGCTGGATCGTCGCTGGGACTGAGCCGCGGCACTACGCTCCGCCTGGTCGTCGTGCCACAGGCGATGCGCGTGATCGTTCCGCCGCTGACCAACCAGTACCTCAATCTCACCAAGAATTCGTCGCTGGCCGTCGCGATCGGCTATCCTGACCTCGTCTCCGTGTTCGCCGGCACGTCGCTGAGCCAGACCGGGCAGGCCATCGAGATCATCGCCATGACGATGGGCGTCTATCTCCTGATCTCGCTGATCACCAGCGCCGTCATGAGCGTCTACGGTTGGCGCGTCAGCCGGAGTCTCGGCGCATGAGCGATATCACCTCGTCCAGCTTCGTTCGCCAGGATATTCTCGGTGAGCGTCCCGCGCCGGTGAAGACCACGGGCTTCATCGGCCTGATGCGGACGCGCCTGTTCAACTCGCCGACCAACATCCTGCTCACGATCGTCGGCGCCTTGCTGCTATGGTTCACCATCATCCCTTCCGTCAGATTCCTGATGATCGATGCAGTCTGGACCGGCAAGGATCGCACGGCCTGCCTCGCCGAGAACGCCGGCTTTGCGGTCGGCGCCTGCTGGCCCTACATCCAGGCCAAGCTGCCGCAACTGATCTACGGCTTCTACCCCGAAGCCGAACGCTGGCGGGTCAACCTCACGCTCGTCCTGTCAGTGGTCCTGTTGGTGCCGTTGCTCATTCCGCGACTGCCGTCGAAAGGATTGAATGCAGGCCTGTTCTTCTTTGCGTTTCCGGTGGTCGCATTCTTTCTGCTCCACGGCGGCGGCATCAAGGGATTTGGCCTGAGCTGGACCGCTGACCTGCTGCAATTGTTCGACGACAGCATCATCGGCGCCGGGCAGGCTCTGCTCAGTCTCGGCAAGACGTCCACTGCCGCACCGCTGTTGTGGGTCGTCGGCAATGTCATCGTGCTCGTGGGCAACCTGATCTACTGGCTGATCTTTCCGCTGACTTGGCTGCGAGATCAGCTGCAGGGGACAGGCCAGTCGGTCTGGGCCGATTTCGCCATCACCGCCGCGATCGTCTCGCTGATGGCCTTCGTTCTCGGCGGTGGCCTCCGCACCGGGGGGCGGGCCCTGACATCCAGCATCGCCACCTTTGTCGCCATCGCAACCGTGATCAAGCTGATGGGGCTCGATCACGGCGGACTGCCGATCGTGCAGACGAACCTTTGGGGCGGACTTCTGGTGACGCTGGTGGTCTCCGTCACCGGCATCGTCACCTCGCTGCCGATCGGCATTGCGCTGGCGCTTGGCCGCCGCTCGACCATTCCGCTGATCCGGATCTTCTCGATCGCCTTCATCGAGTTCTGGCGCGGCGTGCCGCTGATCACCGTGCTGTTCTTCGCCACCTACATGCTGCCGCTGTTTCTGCCGGGCAATTTCACGGTCGACGGGTTGGTGCGTGCGCTGATTGGAATTTCGCTGTTTACGGGCGCCTATCAGGCCGAGAACGTCCGCGGCGGGCTGGCTGCGATCCCGCGCGGGCAGGGCGAGGCGGCCGCGGCATTGGGGCTGTCCTGGTGGAAGACGACCTCGCTCATCGTGCTGCCGCAGGCGCTGCGCCACGTCATTCCGAATCTCGTCAACAGCTTCATCTCGCTGTTCAAGGACACTTCGCTGGTCTCGATCGTGGCGCTGTTCGATCTCCTGGGCTCACTGCGGGCGTCGTTCTCGGATCCGAAATGGTCGTCGCCGTCGACCGCGTTCACCGGGTTCGCCTTCGCCGGGATCATCTACTTCATCTTCTGCTTTGGAATGTCGCGCTACTCGCTCTTCGTCGAGCATCGCCTCAACGCTCACCGGCGCAACTGATCGAGGTCACCATGTCCGACCCCATCGTCAAGATTTCCGGCCTGAACAAATGGTACGGCGAGTTTCACGTGCTGCGCGACATCGACCTTGCGGTCGAGAAGGGCGAGCGCATCGTGATCTGCGGCCCGTCCGGCTCGGGCAAGTCGACGCTGATCCGCTGTATCAACGCGCTCGAGGAGTTTCAGGAAGGCGAGATCGTCGTTGACGGCATTGAGCTCGGGCCGAACCTGAAGCACGTCGATGCGGTGCGGCGCGAAGTCGGCATGGTGTTCCAGAGTTTCAACCTGTTTCCGCACCTGTCCGTGCTGGACAATTGCACGCTGGCGCCGATCTGGGTGCGCAACATCCCCAAGAAGGACGCCGAGGCCGCGGCAATGAAGTTTCTGGAGCGGGTCAAGATTCCGCACCAGGCCAACAAGTTTCCGGGACAGATGTCCGGCGGTCAGCAGCAGCGCGTCGCGATCGCCCGCGCGCTGACGATGAACCCGAAGGTGATGCTGTTCGACGAGCCGACCTCGGCGCTTGACCCCGAAATGGTCAAGGAGGTGCTGGACACGATGGTCGACCTCGCTGAGGAGGGCATGACCATGCTGGTGGTCACCCACGAGATGGGCTTTGCCCGCGAGGTCGCCAACCGCGTCGTGTTCATGGACGCGGGCCAGATCATCGAAGCCAATACGCCCAAAGAGTTCTTCGCGGCCCCGCAGCACGCCCGCACAAAACTGTTCCTGAGCCAGATCCTGCGCTGAGCACCTGCAATCCGGTGGCGTCGCTGGTCCAACCGACCCGCCAGCTTGGCACCATGCGAATCGGCCAGCCTCTTTTCGGGCCATACTCCGGAGAGAGACTTTGCAGAGCAGCGCCGGCGCGCGCGCATTCCAGAACGCGCGATTGCAAAAGAAATTGAAGAAGCAGGCGGACGCGGTCATGTCCGCCGCGGTTCAGGCACTCGGGCAGGGCAGATATGCGGAGGTCGAGACACTCTGCCGTCGGATTCTGACGGGGGTTCCGGATCATTTCGACGCCGCGCACCTGCTCGGCTTGCGCGCGTATGATTGTGGGCGGCTCGAGGAGGCGCAACAACTGCTCGAGCGCGCGACCGTGCTCGGTCCGCGTTCGCCCGATGCCCATGGCAATCTCGGGGCAGTGTATTTCAATCTCCAGAAGTTTCAGGACGCTCGCGCATGCCAGGAGAAGGCCATTGCGCTGAAGCCGAATTCTCCAATTGCCTTGACCAATCTTGGCAATACGCTGCTGCACATGGGCCTCGCCGGGCAGGCTATCGAGCTGCACGATCGCGCTATCAAGCTGAAGCCGGACTATGCCGATGCATTTTGCAATCGTGGCATGGCGGAGCTGATCGAAGGCCAGTTCCAGCGCGCCAAGGAGAGTTTCGATCGCGCCCTCGCGTTCCAACCGCGTCACGCGGAAGCGATCGCGGGCAAGGGCATGGTGTGCATCGAGCTCCGGCACTACGAAGAGGCGGCCGTAGCCGTCGCGGCAGGGCTCGCGATCAAGCCGGATTCGCCGAAGATTCTGGCGCAGCGCGGACGGCTCAATCTCGATCTGTCGCGGCTGGAGCAGGCGCTTGCGGATTTCGATGCGGCGCTGGCGCTTTCACCGAGGCTCGAAGTGGCCTTGCAAGGAAAGGCGCAAGTCAACATTCTCAAAGGCAACACGGCCGGGGCGATTGCTGCGGTCAAGACCTTGCTGGAGGAAAATCCACGGTCGGACATCGGGATTGCGCTCCTGGCTTCCTGCTATGCGAGCCAGGGTGACATCGTGACGGCGCTCGAACATCTCGATGCGGGGCTGGCAATTGCGCCTGATTATGCGGACTTGATCGGGCGCAAGATTTTCTTTCTGGACTATCTCTCCGACGCCGATTTCGTGGTTCAGCAGGCCGCACGAAAGCAGTGGTGGGACGCAATCGGCTCGAAGTTGCAGCAAGGAGCGTTGGCGCCCCGCACGCTCGATCCGGACAAGCGGATCTTGATCGGATATGTCGCTTCCGAATTCAGGAACCACTCGGCAGCGTTCGCTCTGTTGCCGGTGCTGCGCCATCACGATCACGCCGGGTTCGAGATCGTCTGCTATTCGTGTTCGCCGTTACAAGACGACATAACGCACGAGTTCAAGTCGATGGCGGACGTCTGGGTCGACGCCTGGCAGATGTCGGACGACGAGCTGGCCGATCGCATTCAGGCCGACAAGGTCGATATCCTGATCGACGTGTCCGGGCACACGACCGGCAACAGGCTGCATGTTTTCGCCCGCAAGCCGGCCCCGATCCAAGTCTCGGGGTTTGGCCATGCTACAGGCACTGGCCTTCAGACCATGGACCACGTGCTCGCGGATCCCATCTTCATTCCGCAATCGGCGCGCCATCTGCTGGCTGAAAAGGTCTACGACCTGCCGTGCCTGATCACGATCGATCCCATCCTGGATGTGCCGCCTTCGGAGCCTCCCATGCTCCGCAACGGTTATGTGACCTTCGGCGTGTTCAACCGCATCTACAAGATCTCGGACGAAGCCATCCGCGTGTGGTCGAAAGTGATGCGCGAGGTGACGGGTTCGAAGATCATCATCAAGCATACCCTGCTGGACGATCCCATGCTGCGCGACAATTTGGTCGCACGTTTCGTGGCACAGGGCGTTGCCGAGGAGAATGTCACGTGCCTGGGCTCGACCCCGCGCCACGAGCACCTGCGGGCGTTTGCGAAGGTCGACATATCGCTCGACACGTTCCCGCAAAACGGCGGCGTCAGCACCTGGGAATCGCTCTATGCGGGCGTTCCGGTCGTAGCCAAGCTCGGCAACGGCGCCTCATCGCGTGCCGGCGGTTCGATCGTGGCGGCGGTCGGTCTCGACGACTGGGTCGCCGAGGATGACGAGGGCTATGCTGCGATCGCCTGCAAATATGCGGCGCAGCCGGCGCATCTGGCGAAGTTGCGCGCGGAGTTGCCGGCCCGGATCGCCGCGTCCCCGGCCGGCAATGTCGAGATCTACACGCGCGAGGTCGAAGCGGCTTACCGCCGGTTCTGGCGCGACTATTGTGCTGCGGCCTCGGAAGGCGGCGACGTGGCGTAGGGGACCTGCAGCGCCGGCCCGCCAAACCCCGGGAAATCCCGGGATCTCGCGGCGCCAGCCGACCAGATGGCCAGGCTTGCGAATCAGTTAGACTCTGCAAGGGCCATCCTCCGGAGAGACACCTTGCAGAGCAGCGGCGGCGGCGCGCGCGCATTCCAGAACGCGCGATTGCAGAAGAAATTGATGAAACAGGCGGATGCCGTCCTCTCCGCCGCGGCTACCGCCTATGGCCAGGGCCGATACGCTGAGACCGAAGCACTCTGCCGAGATATCCTGAAAGCGCTGCCCGATCATGTCGACGCGATGCACCTGCTCGGCATGTGCGCGCATGACGGCCGCCGCCTAGAGGAGGCGCAACAGCTGCTCGAGCGCGTGATTGCGCTCGAACCGCGCCTGCATGATGCCCACAACAATCTCGCGACCGTGCATTTCGACCTCGGCAATTACGAGGCGGCGCGGCGGTGCCAAGAGAGGGCCATCGCGCTAAAGCCGAATTTTGCGGTGGCGCTGACCAATCTCGGTAACACGCTGATGCATCTGGGCCAGTACGAACAGGCGCTCGAGCTGCACGAGCGCGCCATCAAGATCAAGCCGGATTATGCTGACGCGTTCTGCAATCGCGGCATGATCGAGATTGTGCTTGGACAGATCATGCGCGCCAAGGAAAGCTTCGACCGTGCCCTGCTGTTTCAGCCCCGTCACGCCGAGGCCATCGTCGGCAGCGGCATGGTCAGCATGGAGCTGCGGCACCACGACGAGGCGGCGGCCAAGCTTGCCACGGCGCTGGCGATCAAGCCCGGCTCGCCGCGGATCCTGGCCCAGCGCGGGCGGCTCAGTTACGAGCTGCAGCGCCTGGAGCCGGCGCTTGCGGATTTCGAGGCGGCGCTTGCGATTTCCCCCAAGCTCGAACTGGCCCTCCGAGGGAAGGCCCAGACCTGTCTCGTGATGGGAAGGACCGCGCAGGGAATGGCAGCCGCAGCGGCTTTGATCGAGCACAATCCGCGCTCGGAGACAGGGCTGGCGCTGATGGGCTTCTCCTATTCGAACCAGGGGGACATGGACGCCGCGATCGAATATCTCGATCGCGCGTTGGCGGTCCGGCCGGACTATGGGGATGCGATCAGAGGAAAGATCTTCCTGGAGGACTACCGCGCCGAGGCCGATTTTGTGGTCCAGCAGGCGGTGCGAAAATCCTGGTGGGACCAGATCGGCTCCAAGCAGCCGCGAAGGGAGTTGCCGAAGCGGCCGCTGGATCCGGAAAAGCGGATCGTGGTCGGCTATGTCGCTGCCGAATTCCGACAGCACTCCGCGGGGCTCACGCTGCTGCCGGTGCTGCGCCATCATGATCACACCAAATTTGAAATCATCTGCTACTACTCTTGGCCGGGCGCTGACGAGTACACCGCCATGTTCAAATCATTGGCGGACGTCTGGGTCGATGCCTGGGGGCTTTCGGATGACGAGCTCGCCGATCGTATCCAGGCCGACAATGTCGACATCCTGATCGACGTTTCGGGCCACACGACCGGTAACAGGCTGCAGTGTTTCGCGCGCAAGCCGGCCCCGATCCAGGCCACTGGCTTCGGACACGCGACGGGCACGGGCATGCCGACCATGGACTACGTGCTCGCGGATCCCATTTTCATTCCGCCCTCGGTTCGGCATTTGTTTGCCGAGAAAATCCACGATCTGCCGTGCCTGATCACGATTGAACCCGTCTCGGATCTGCAGCCTTCCGAGCTGCCGATGCTCCGCAACGGCTACGTCACCTTCGGCGTGTTCAACCGCATCTACAAAATATCGGATGATGCGATCCGTGCGTGGACACGCATCATGCGGGAGCTGCCGGGATCGAAGATCATCCTCAAGCATGGTCTGCTCGATGATCCCTTGCTGCGCGATAGCCTGATCGCGCGTTTCCTGGCGCAGGGCGTGATCGAGGAGAACATCACCTGCCTCGGCACCACCTCGCGCGACGACCATCTGGCGGCTTTCGCCCAGGTCGATATTTCCCTCGACACGTTCCCGCAAAATGGCGGCATCAGCACCTGGGAATCTCTCTACAAGGGCGTCCCCGTCGTGGCCAAGCTCGGCATCGGTGCCTCCTCGCGTGCCGGCGCCTCTATCGTGACTGCCGTCGGCCTCGGCGACTGGGTGGCCGAGGATGACGATGGCTATGTCGAGATCGCCCGCAGGTTTGCGTCACAGCCCGAGCATCTGGCGAAATTGCGCGCGGAATTGCCGGCCCGGATCGCGGCTTCGCCCGCCGGCAATGTCGAGATCTACACGCGCGAGCTCGAAGCCGGTTACCGCCAGTTCTGGCGCGACTATTGTGCCGCCGCCTCGAATGACGCCGACGTAGCGTAGGCGAGGCCTGCGTCGAGCACCGGCATCTTCCGGGGATTGCCGGGCCGCCTAAACCGGCGGGCTTAGCCGCGAATCAGCTAGAATCCTCCCGGGCATCCTCCGGAGAGAATCCTTGCAGAGCAGCGGCGCCGGCGCGCGCGCGTTTCAGAACGCGCGGTTGCAGAAGAAATTGAAGAAGCAGGCGGACGCGATCATCTCGACCGCGAATGCTGCCTATGGCCAGGGCCGGTATGCGGAGACGGAGACACTCTGCCGCCAGATCCTGAATGAACTTCCGGAGCATTTCGGGGCCTTGCACCTGCTTGGCTTGGGCGCGTTCGCGGGCCGACACTTCGAGGCAGCGAAACAGGCCCTCAAGTATGCCGTGACGGTCGACCCGCGCTCGGCACAGGCTTTTTCCGATTTGGGAGCCACGCATTTCGCACTTGGCGAATATGACGACGCGCGTACATCCCTGGAGCGGGCCATCGCGTTGAAGCCGAGCTTCCCGATGGCCTTGGCCAATCTCGGCAATACCTTGTTGCACCTGGACCGCGTCGAGCAGGCCATCGAAATGTACGATCGCGCGATCGGGCTGAAGCCCGATCATGCCGATGCGCTCTGCAATCGCGGCTTGGCAGAGCTTGCGCTGCGCCAGCTTGATCGCGCCAAACAGAGCTTGGAACGCGCACTGTTGTTTCAGCCGCGAAACGTGGAAGCACTCGTCGGCAAAGGTTTGGTCAATATCGAGCTCAAGAACTTCGAAGAGGCCAAAGGCGCGCTGGAGGCGGCGCTCGCGATCAGGCCGGGCTCGGCGAAAATCCTGGCGAACCGTGGACGCCTCAATCTTGAGACGTCGAGGTTGGAGCAGGCGGCGGCGGATTTTGACGCGGCCCTTGCGCTTGCGCCCAAACTCGAAGTGGCCTTGCAGGGGAAGGCACAAGTCGCGCTCGCCATGGGAAATACGGCGCAAGCGATTCTGGCCTGCACCACGTTGCTGGAGGAATATCCACGCTCCGCGATCGCGATGGCGCTGCTGAGCGCTTGTTTTGCAAACCAGGGAGAGATCGCATCGGCGGTCGAGCTTCTCGATGCGGCGCTGGCTATTGTGCCGGATGCCGCCTTGATCGGGCGGAAGATCTTCTTCCTCGACTATCTCTCCGACGCCGATTTCGCGGTTCAGCAGGCCGCACGAAAGCAGTGGTGGGACGCAATCGGCTCGAAGTTGCCGCGACGGACTCTTGCCCCCCGGCAGCTCGATCCCGACCGGCGGATCGTGGTTGGCTATGTGGCTGCCGAGTTTTGGTACCACTCGGCAGGGTTCACCCTGTTGCCGGTGCTCAGTCGTCACGATCACGCCAAATTCGAGATCATCTGCTATTCGTGCTCGCCGGTAAGAGATGAGATGACCGCCGCATTCAGGTCCTCGGCGGACGTCTGGGTCGACGCCTGGCAGATGTCGGACGACGAGCTCGCCGATCGCATTCAGGCCGACAAGGTCGACATCCTGATCGACGTGTCCGGGCACACGACCGGCAACAGGCTGCATGTTTTCGCCCGCAAGCCGGCCCCGATCCAAGTCTCGGGGTTTGGCCATGCTACAGGCACTGGCCTTCAGACCATGGACCACGTGCTCGCGGATCCCATCTTCATTCCGCAATCGGCGCGCCATCTGCTGGCTGAAAAGGTCTACGACCTGCCGTGCCTGATCACGATCGATCCCATCCTGGATGTGCCGCCTTCGGAGCCTCCCATGCTCCGCAACGGTTATGTGACCTTCGGCGTGTTCAACCGCATCTACAAGATCTCGGACGAAGCCATCCGCGTGTGGTCGAAAGTGATGCGCGAGGTGACGGGTTCGAAGATCATCATCAAGCATACCCTGCTGGACGATCCCATGCTGCGCGACAATTTGGTCGCACGTTTCGTGGCACAGGGCGTTGCCGAGGAGAATGTCACGTGCCTGGGCTCGACCCCGCGCCACGAGCACCTGCGGGCGTTTGCGAAGGTCGACATATCGCTCGACACGTTCCCGCAAAACGGCGGCGTCAGCACCTGGGAATCGCTCTATGCGGGCGTTCCGGTCGTAGCCAAGCTCGGCAACGGCGCCTCATCGCGTGCCGGCGGTTCGATCGTGGCGGCGGTCGGTCTCGACGACTGGGTCGCCGAGGATGACGAGGGCTATGCTGCGATCGCCTGCAAATATGCGGCGCAGCCGGCGCATCTGGCGAAGTTGCGCGCGGAGTTGCCGGCCCGGATCGCCGCGTCCCCGGCCGGCAATGTCGAGATCTACACGCGCGAGGTCGAAGCGGCTTACCGCCGGTTCTGGCGCGACTATTGTGCTGCGGCCTCGGAAGGCAGCGAGGGCGCCTGACTCTGCCTGCAGGCCCCAAATTGCGAAGGTCAGGTTAGTCCTCCGGAAACCATGCACCGGCGCGCGACCGTGCCGGTTCATGGCTCCGAAAGCTATGTCTGGGCATATGGCGCCAAAAGGGTGCGCCTATGCTCGGTTTCGTGTTCGGCTTGAACGCCCGGCTCGGGCGATTGCATTTCTTCCTCGCCACGGTCGCGCTTGCGATCGTGATGACGGCGATCTGCTTTGCAATCGCAATGGCCGTGCTGAACAACACCTCGCCCGGCGCGATCCGGCCTGAAGACCTCACCAAGAGTTGGGCGATGATCGCCGCGATCGTCTTCTTCGGAGTTGCGACGTTCACGCTGCAATCGATGCGCATTCGCGACGTCGGCTGGGATCCGGTCTGCGTGGTGCCTGCCTGGTTCGCGCTCATGATCGTCGACCATGTCGTGGCGGGCCGGTTTCCGGCTTGGGCGATCGGGCAGGAGCACCAGGCAACGGCGGTCGGCGCGCTCGTCAACCTCGCGCTGATGCTCGCGCTCGTGTTCTGGCCGAGCGGCGACAGCGAAGGCTCCTACGGCGCTCCCGTCCCGCCGCGCACGCGCGCGACCAAGCCCTCGCTATCGAACGACCGCCTCGCGCGGGTGTCGCAGGGATCGTCTCGCTCGAACTGGAGCTAGACGGCCGGCTTCCGGAAACGTTCTATACGAACGGCAGCTTGATATTGCTGCGCTTCTCCAGCCATTCCGGCACCGGAAGGCTCTTGGCGCGCATGAAGTCGGCGTTGAACAGCTTCGACTGGTAACGGCTGCCGGAATCGCAGAGCACGGTGACGATCGTCTTGCCGGGCCCGAGCTGTTTTGCGAGACGCATCGCGCCGGCAACGTTGATGCCGGTCGAGCCGCCGAGGCAGAGGCCTTCGTGCTGGAGCAGTTCGTAGATCACCGTGACCGCTTCGGCATCGGGAATGAGATAGGCGTCATCGACCTTTGCGCTCTCGACGATTGCGGTCGCCCGGTTGAGGCCGATGCCCTCGGTGATCGAGCCGCCCGGCGTCGCCTTGGCATCGCCCGTTCTGAAGTATTCATACATGCCGGCGCCATGCGGATCTGCGCAGGCGATCCTGATGTCCTTGCTCTTCTCTTTCAGGAAGCGGCTGGTGCCGGCCAGCGTGCCGCCGCTGCCCACGGAGCAGACGAAACCGTCGATCTTGCCACCGGTCTGTTCCCAGATCTCGGGCCCTGTGGACTCGTAATGCGCCTTCGCATTGTCGAGGTTGTTCCATTGGTCGGCAAACAGCACGCCGTTGGGCTCGGTCTTGCGCAACTCGTCGGCAAGACGGCGGCCGACATGCTGGTAGTTGTTCGGATTGGAATAGGGCAGGGCCGGCGATTCCAGCAGCTCGGCGCCGCACAGTTTCAGAAAATCCTTCTTTTCCTGGCTCTGCGTCTCCGGGATCACGATCAGCGTGCGGTAGCCGCGCGCGCTGGCCACGACAGCAAGGCCGATGCCGGTATTGCCGGCGGTCGATTCCACCACGAGACCGCCGGGCTTGAGCTCGCCGCGCTTCTCGGCCTCCAGGATCATCCATTTGCCGGCGCGATCCTTCACCGACTGGCCGGGATTCATGAACTCGGCCTTGCCCAGGATGGTGCAGCCGGTCAGTTCGGAAGCGCGCTTGAGCTTGATCAGCGGAGTGTTGCCGATGGCTTCGACAACGTCGTTTTTGATGGTCATCTCAGGGGAAATCACTGGCAAAGGGGTTGATCAGGTTGGCCCGAACCTAGTGCTTGCGCGGTCAAAGGGGAAGGCTTTTGCGCTGCGGCGAAACCGGCGAAAATGCCGGTAAGCAGTGAAAAGTTGGAAGGAAAGATCGCCGATGCTGCTGCTGTGCTACGCCGCGGGATATCGCTAGGAGGATGTGGCCAGCCTCTGCCAAAACATGGAAGATAAGGCCGTCGCCAGCATGCCTTCGCCATGGACGTGAGGCGTCGCGTCGGTTTCGAGACGGGGCTGAAGCCGCATCGCGAGCGGTGCAGGCGGATTGAAGGGACTGGCGTCGGTGTGGCGGCAATATCACATGAAATCTTGGTAAGCTTGAACGCACTCTGAAATAGCCCTGAAATCGAAAAAAGTCCTGCAGGACAGCGCCCTTTTGCATTTTCTAAGTTTTGAGATCGCGGTGCTTTGGGGGCCATCTCGCAACTGCGGGACTGTCCCGCAGTTGCGCACCCGGCTAGGATAGGCGTCAGGTTCCGCAGAAAGCATCACCGCTGTGAACGAGTTGTCCAAAGCCTCCCGACGGCCGCGCCGCGAATCGGTCACTCCCGCTGCGCGGTGGCGGCTCGATCTGCCCGGCGGGGGGTGTGTGTGACACAGGATGTTCCTGCGATCGCCGTGCGGCGGTCTCCAGGCGCCACGTCCCGGACGCGACGTGCGGCGCGCTGGTTTGCGGTCGCTTGCCTCGCCGCGGGTTCGGGCGCCTGCGTGCTGACGCAGGATCTTCCTGATCCCGCGCTCGATGTTCCCACGCAGTACAAATACGCGGGCAAGGCGGATGCGCCGCCGTCGCTGGATTGGTGGCGCAGCTTCCGCTCCGCGGAGCTGACACAGCTGATGGAAGAGGCGCAGACCGTCAACCTCGACATTGCCGCCGCCGTTTCGCGCATCGTCCAGGCCGACGCGCAGGCGCGGCAGGCGGGTGCGGCGCTGCTGCCGAGCCTTTCCGGCACCGGGCAGGAGGCCTATTCGCGCACCTCCGGCTCCTCCGCCTCGGGGCTCACCAATGGCGGCCGTGAGGTCGTCAACTACCAAGCTTCGCTGAGCGCGAGCTACCAGCTCGATTTCTGGGGGCAGAATCGGGACGCCTTGCAAACGGCGGAAGAGACGGCAAATGCCAACCGCTTCGATCGCGACGTCGTTGCGCTGACCACGCTTGCAGGGGTCGCTAACGCTTACTTCCAGGTGCTGGCCTCGCAGGATCGCATCCGGACCTCACAGCGCAACATCGCGAGCGCGCAGCGCATCCTCGATGCCGTCAGGGAACGGCGCAAGGCCGGCACCGGCACCGATCTCGACGTCGCCCAGCAGGAGAGCGTGCTCGCAAACCAGAAGGCCCTGGTGCCGCCGCTGCGCCAGACGCTCGACCAGAACGTCAATGCGCTTGCGGTCCTGGTGTCGCGGCCGCCGGAGAGCGTGCGCGTGCTCGGGGGCTCGCTGAACCGGATCGCTATACCCCGCGTGACGCCCGGCCTGCCGTCGGAGCTCCTGACACAGCGGCCCGACATTCGGCGGCAGGAGGCACAACTTGCTTCCGCCACCGCGAACGTCGGCAATGCTCGCGCGCAGTTCTTTCCGACCATCCAGCTCACCGGCAATGGCGGCTATCAGAGCGCGGCCCTGGTCTCGCTGTTCCAGCCGCATGCGGCGTTCTTCCAGCTCGTCGGCAGCGCGACGCAACCGATCTTCGACGGCGGCAGGATCCTCGGCAATTTCGAATTTGCCAAGGCGCGGCAGGACGAACTGCTGCAGACCTACCGCAAGACCATCATCCAGTCCTTTGCCGATGTCGACAATGCGCTGTTCTCGATCAAGCAGACCACGATCAGGCTGCAATTGCAGCGTGACGTCCTCAACGCCTCCCGCCGCGCCTTCGATCTCTCCGAGCAGCAATTGCGCGCCGGCACCGCCGACATTGTCACCGTGCTCAATACGCAACTGACCCTGTTCCAGGCGGAAGACGCGCTGTTGCAGGCGCAACTTGCCCGCCTTCTTGCTATCGTCAGCCTGTATCAGGCGCTCGGCGGCGGCTGGGAGCCGAGGATGGAGAAACCGGTCAATGCTCTTTAAGCCGGATACGAAGCAAGGCGTGAAGGAGGGAACGGCGAAGACGTCGCGCGGGCGCGGCTTCGTCATGACCCTGATCACGCTGGCGATCCTCGGCGGGCTTGGCTACTACGGCTGGACCACCTGGCACCAGCAGCCGCAGCAGGCGAACGGCCGCAACCAGCGGCCCGATCTGCCGGTGCCGGTGCTGGCGGCGACGCCCCGCATTCAGGACGTTCCCGTTTATCTCGACGGCGTCGGCGCGATCCGCGCACTCAACACCGTGACCGTCCGCTCACAGGTCGACGGCAAGCTGATCGCGGTCAATTTCACCGAGGGACAGGACGTCAAGAAAGGTGACGTGGTCGGCGAGATCGACCCGGCGCTCTACCAGGCGACGTACGATCAGGCGGTTGCCAAGAAGGCGCAGGACCAGGCCCAGCTCGCCAACCAGCGTATCGACCTCACGCGCTACGAGCAGTTAGCTGCCTCCAATGCCGGATCCAAGCAGCAGGCCGACACCCAGCGCGCGCTGGTCGCGCAGACGGAGGCGCTGGTCAAGGCCGACCAGGCCGCGATCGACAATGCGGCGGCGACGCTGAGCTACACCAAGATCGTGGCGCCGATCTCGGGCCGCGCCGGCCTGCGCCAGGTCGATCAGGGCAACATCATCCACGCCTCCGACACCACCGGCCTCGTGGTGATCACGCAATTGCAGCCGATCGCGGTGTGGTTCAGCCTGCCGCAGCAGCAGATCATGCGCGTCAACGCCGCCGCGTCGAAGGGCACGCTTGCCGTCGACGTCTTCGGCAATGACGGCCTCACCGTGATCGACACCGGCAAGCTCACCGGCATCGACAACCAGGTCGACCAGACCACCGGCACGCTCAGGCTCAAGGCCGAATTCCCCAACGCCCATTACCAGCTCTGGCCGGGCCAGTTCGTCAATGTCCGCCTCAAGGTCGAGACCTTGACGCAGGCGCTGGTGGTGCCGACCTCGGCCGTGCAGCGCGGACCGATCGGCACCTTCAGCTATGTCATCGGCGAGGATAACATCGTCTCGGCCAAGCCGGTGACGGTGACGCAGCAGAACGAGCATGACGCCGTGATCGCCAGCGGCCTGTCGGCGACCGACAAGGTCGTCACCACCGGCTTTGCTAATTTGTCTGACGGTTCCAAGGTGGTCATCGGCCGCGACGACCAGACCCCTTCGGCCGATCTCGCGCCGCGCAAGCGCTCGCGCGGGCCGGATGGTCAGAAGAAGGAGGGCGCAAAAGACGGCCAGAAGGACGGACAAGATAAGGACGGCGAGTTCCGCGCCAAACGCAAGAGCAGCGAAGGCGACCAGAAGGGCCAGACCGGACCGGCACCAGGGCCGGGTGCATCGGGAAGTGGAGCCAAGCAGCCATGATCCCGACAACAGCCGCCTGAGCGGCAGGCGTATCCCATGGGCGTCTCCGAACCCTTCATCCGACGGCCGATCGCGACCTCGTTGCTCGGCATCGCGCTTCTGATCGGCGGGCTGCTCGGCTATTTCGCGCTGCCGGTGTCGGCGCTGCCGCAGGTCGATTTCCCGACCGTGCAGGTGACGACCCAATTGCCCGGCGCGAGCCCCGACGTGATCGCCTCGCTGATCACCGCGCCGCTGGAGCGGCAACTCGGCCAGATCCCGTCGCTATCGGCGATGAACTCGACGAGCTCGTTCGGCGTCAGCCAGATCTCGCTCCAGTTCGATCTCAACCGCGACATCGACGGCGCGACCCAGGACGTCCAGGCCGCGATCAATGCCGCGGCCGGCGTGCTGCCGAAGACGCTGCCTTATCCGCCGACCTACGCCAAGGTGAACCCGGCCGATGCGCCGGTGATGACATTGGCGCTGCGCTCCGACACGATCTCGTTGCGGGCGATGAGCGACATCGCCGACACGCTTCTGGCGCAGCGGCTGAGCCAGATTTCCGGCGTCGGGCGCGTCTCTGTGCTCGGCGGACTGAAGCCGGCCGTCCGCATCCAGGCGGATCTCGCGCGGCTCGCTGCCTATGGCATCGCCATGGAAGACCTGCGCACCGCGATTGCCAATGCCAACGTGTCGGGGCCGAAAGGCTCGCTCGACGGCGCGCAGCAATCCTACATCATCGCAGCCAACGACCAGATCGCCGCCGCCGACGCCTACAAGCCTGTCATCATCGCCTACCGCAACGGTTCGCCGGTCACGATTGCCGACGTCGCCCAGATCGTCGACGGCCTCGAGAACGACCGCACCGGCGGCTGGTACCAGGGCTCGCCGGCCGTCATCATCGACATCCAGCGTCAGCCCGGCGCCAATGTGATCGACGTCGTCAGCCAGATCCGCGCGGAAATCCCAAAGGTCCAGCGCGCTATTCCGGCCGGCGTGAACCTGACCATCGTCTCCGACCGCACCGTCACCATCCGCGCCTCAGTCCGCGACGTGCAGTTCACGCTGATCCTGAGCGTCGTGCTGGTGACGCTGGTGGTGCTGCTGTTCCTGCGTTCGCTGCGCGCCACGCTGATCGCCGGCGTGGCATTGCCGCTGTCGCTGATCACCAGCTTCGGCATCATGTATTTCGCCGGTTTCAGCCTCGACAATCTGTCGCTGATGGCGCTCACCATCGGCACCGGCTTCGTCGTCGACGACGCCATCGTGATGATCGAGAACATCGTCCGCCACATGGAAAACGGCGACAGCGCGATGGAGGCTTCGCTGAAGGGCGCCAGCGAGATCGGCTTCACCGTGATCTCGCTGACGGTGTCGCTGATCGCGGTGTTCATCCCGCTGCTGTTCATGTCGGGCCTCGTGGGCCGCATGTTCCGCGAATTCGCGCTGACGCTGACGATCGCGGTCGTGACCTCCGCCGTGGTCTCGCTGACGCTGACGCCGATGATGTGCTCGCGTCTGCTCAAGCATGCCCATGAAGAGCTGGCAGTGCCGGGTCTTGCCGCGGTCAGCCGCTTCATCGATCGCACCGTCGAGTTCTATCACCGCACGCTGCTCTGGGTGCTGGAGCGCCAGCGGGCGACGCTAGTCGTGACCTTCGCCACGCTGATTGCGACCTTGGCGCTCTATGTCGTCGCGCCAAAGGGCTTCCTGCCGCTGCAGGACACCGCGTCGATCACGGCGGTGACGGAAGCTGGTCCCGACGTGTCGTTCGCAGAGATGCAGAAGCGGCAGGCCGCGGCAGCCGACGCCATCAAGGCCGACCCCGATGTAACGGGCGTGGTCTCCGTGATCGGTGCAGGCTCGGTCAATCCGACCACCAATGTCGGCCGTCTTGTCATGACGCTGAAACCGCGAGGCGAGCGCCGCGACGATGTCAGCGTGGTCATCAACCGGCTGAAGGAGCGGGTGGCCGCCATCCCCGGCATGACGGTCTACTTCCAGCCGGTGCAGGACGTGCAGATCTCGACCCAGTCGAGCCGCTCGCAATACCAGTATACGCTGACCGGCACCGACGCCGCCCTGGTGTCGGAATGGACGCGCAAGCTGGTTGCCGAGATGCGGCGCGATCCGCTGTTCCGCGACGTCTCCTCGGAGGCGCAGGAAGGCGGTCTGCGGGCGCAGCTCACGGTCGACCGCACGCGCGCCGGCCAGCTCGGCGTCAGCCTCCAAGGCATCACCGACACGCTCAACGACGCCTTCGCGCAGCGTCAGATCTCGACCATCTACGGCCAGGCCAACCAGTACCGCGTGGTGCTGGAAGCACTGCCGATGTACCAGCGCGATCCTTCGATCCTGTCGAAGCTTTATCTGCCGGGCGCGGCGAGCGCGACCGCCGGCGCGCCCAACGCACAGGTGCCGCTCTCCGCCGTGGCGACGCTGACGCGCACCACCGCGCCGCTGGCGATTTCGCACCAGGCGCAATTCCCGTCGATCTCGCTCAGCTTCAACCTCGCGCCGGGCGCGGCGCTCGGCGATGCCGTCGAGGCTGTGAAGACCATCGAGACCCGGATCGGGATGCCCAACAGCATCGTTGGCGTCTATGCCGGCGACGCCGCCGAATTCGCCAAGGCGCTCGCCGGCCAGCCCTGGCTGCTGCTGGCCGCGGTGATCACGATCTATATCGTGCTCGGCGTGCTCTACGAGAGCTACATCCATCCGATCACGATCCTCTCGACACTGCCTTCGGCCGGCGTCGGCGCCATCCTGGCGCTGATGCTGTGCGGGCAGGATCTCTCGGTGATCGGGCTGATCGGCATCATCCTGCTGATGGGCATCGTCAAGAAGAACGCGATCATGATGATCGACTTCGCTCTGGACGCGGAGCGCAATCAAGGCATGCCGCCGCATGAGGCGATCGTGCAGGCTTGTCTCCTGCGCTTCCGCCCGATCATGATGACGACGCTGGCCGCGCTGTTCGGCGCGCTGCCGCTGGCGATCGAGAGCGGCACCGGCGCCGAGCTGCGCTTCCCCCTCGGCATCTCCATCATCGGCGGCCTGCTGCTCAGCCAATTGCTCACGCTCTACACCACGCCGGTAATCTACCTCGCACTCGACCGCATCAACCGCCGCCTCGAACAGGCGCTGCCGCCGGCGGAATCCGGCGGGCCACCCGTCGCGGGCGCGACCGAGGGGATGCAGTGATGGCATCGATCTCGGAGCCCTTCATCCGGCGCCCGGTCGCGACCACGCTGCTGTCGATCGGGTTGTTCCTGCTGGGCATCGTGGCCTACGAGTTCCTGCCGGTGGCCTCGGTCCCGAACGTCGATTTCCCCGCCATCTTCGTTTCCGCCAGCCGTCCCGGCGCCGACCCGTCCGTGATGGCCGCCACGGTCGCCTCGCCATTGGAGCGTCGGCTCGGCGAGATATCAGGCATCAACCAGATCACCTCGACCTCGTCGCTCGGCACGACCAACATCCAGCTCCAGTTCGACATCGGCCGCAACATCGACAAGGCCGCGCGCGACGTGCAGGCGGCGATCAACGCATCGCTGGTCGATCTGCCGAGCGATTTGCCGACGCTGCCGCGGTTCCGCAAGGCCAACACTGCCGGCGCTCCCGTATTCGTGCTGGCGCTGACCTCGAAGACGCTGTCGGCGAGCGCGATTTACGACGTCGCCGATACGGTTCTGGCGCAGCGTATCTCGCAGGTGCCGGGTGTCGGCGACGTGACCGTGAGCGGCGCCGATCAGCCCGCAGTGCGGGTGCAGCTCAACCCCGTCGCGCTGTCCAACGCCGGCATTGCCACCGACGACGTGCGGACCGCGATCATCAACGCCAACCCGCTCGGTCCGGTCGGCATCTTCAACGGCGAGCGCCAGAGCGAGACGCTGGCCCTCAACAGGCAGATGCGGACGGCGAAGGAGTTCCGCGATATCGTCATCAAAAGCTCGAACGGCAATTTCGTCCGGCTGGCCGACGTCGCCGACATCGAGGATTCCGTCCGCAACGCCCGTTCCATCGCCTGGTTCAACAAGCAGCCGGCGGTGCTGATCCAGATCACCAAGCAGGGCGACGCCAATGTCATCGATACCGTCGACCGGGTGAAGGCGCTGATCCCCGCACTGAAGCAGTGGATCCCGGCCGGCGTCGATATCTCCACCTTGGTCGACCGCACCAGTACGATCCGCGCCAGCGTGCTCGACATGCAGTGGACCTTGTTCGCGACCGCCATTCTCGTGATGGTCGTCGTGTTCGTGTTCCTGCGGCGGCTCACGCCGACGATCGCGGCCGGAATCTCCGTGCCGCTGGCGCTGGCCGGAACCTGCGCCGGCATGTGGGTCGCCGGCTTCTCGATCGACAATCTGTCGCTGATGGCGCTGGCGATCTCCGTCGGCTTCGTGGTCGACGACGCCATCGTCATGATCGAGAACATGTACCGCAATCTCGAGCACGGCATGCGCCCGCTCCAGGCGGCGTTGGACGGCGCCCGGCAGATCGGCTTCACCGTGGTGTCGATCAGCCTGTCGCTGATCGCGGCCTTCACGCCACTGATCTTCATGGACGGCATCGTCGGCCGGCTGCTGCGCGAGTTCTCGCTGACGCTGACCTTCGCCATCCTGGTCTCGACCCTGGTGTCGCTCACGGTGACGCCGATGATCTGCGCGCACTACATCCGGCAGACCACGTCCGGCACGGCGACCCTGTTCGACCGGATCATCGAGGGCTCGCTGTCGCGCATCGTCGCTTTCTACACCCGCACCTTGCGCACCGTGCTGGAATATCCGCTGCTGACGCTGCTGGTGTTCTTCGCCACCATTGCGTTGACGGTGACGCTCTACATCAAGGTGCCGAAGGGCTATTTCCCGACCGACGATTCCGGCTTCGTCATCGGCGCGACACGTGCCTCGGCCGATATCTCGTTCCAGTCGATGCTGAGCCTGCAGCAGCGGCTCGCCGACATCGTGATGCAGGATCCGGCCGTGGCCGGCATCGGCTCCACCGTCGGCAGCGGCGGCGGGCCGGGCGGCGCGACCTCCAATCGCGGCACCATGTTCATCAGCCTGAAGCCGCCGGAGCAGCGCGACCACGTCTCGACCCAGGTGGTGATCGACCGCCTCAGGCGGGCGTTATATCCGGTGCCCGGCATCCGCCTGTTCATGTTCGCCGCCCAGGACGTGCGCGCCGGCGGGCGGCAGAGCGATTCCGACTACCAGTACACGCTGACCAGCACCGACCTCAGCCTGTTGCAGAAGTGGGCGCCGATCGTGGCCAAGCGCATGGAGAGCGTCGAGGGCATCACCGACATCTCCAGCGACCGCGATCCCGGCGGGCTTCAACTGACCTTGTCGATCGACCGCCAGAAGGCCTCGGCACTCGGCGTCCGCGTCCAGGATATCGACAACGCACTCAACAACGCGTTCTCGCAGCGGCAGATCGGGATCATCTACACCCAGCGCAACCAGTACATGACCGTGCTGGAGATCGACCCGAAATTCCAGGTCGACCCATCCAACCTCGATCGCATCTATGTCGCCGGAGCGGGCGATGCGCAGGTGCCGCTGTCGGCCGTGGTGCATGCGACGCGCGGGCTCGCCGCGCTCGCGGTCTATCATTCGCAGTCGTTCCCATCGACCACGGTGTCGTTCAATCTGTTGCCGGACGTGCAGATCCAGGCCGCAACGCAGAACATCCAGCGCGCGGTCGAGGAGCTGCACATGCCGGAGGGCATCCGCGGCAGTTTTGACGGCAATGCCGGCGATTTCGCCAAGACCAGCGGCCGCCAGCCGCTCCTGATCCTCGGCGCGCTGGTGGCGATGTATATCGTGCTCGGCGTGCTCTACGAGAGCCTCGCCCATCCGCTCACGATCATATCGACGCTGCCCTCGGCAGGCCTCGGCGCGCTGCTGGCCTTGCAGCTCACCAACACGCCGTTAACGGTGATCGCCTTCGTCGGCATCATCCTGTTGATCGGCATCGTCAAGAAGAACGGCATCATGATGGTGGATTTCGCGCTTGATGCCGAGCGCCAGCGCGGCCTGTCGTCGGCGGAGGCGATCTTCGAGGCCTGCCAGGCGCGTTTCCGCCCGATCTTGATGACGACCATGGCGGCGCTGTTTGCCGGCATTCCGCTGGTGGTCGCGACGGGCCCCGGCACGGAGCTGCGCCGTCCGCTCGGCATCACCATCATCGGCGGGCTGTTCGTCTCGCAGATCCTAACGCTCTACACCACGCCCGTGATCTACCTGCTGATCGACCGCCTGCGGCGGCGCCGCGAGCCGCGCCCGCTGGCCGCGCCGGCGGAATAGGCGGGTTGTTGAACCGCCGTGCAGAGCGTATAGCGGCGACCATGTCGAACCCCACCGCCGCCGCGCCGGCCGATCCGATCCCTGAATGCCCGCACTGCCAGAAGCCGATGCCGCTGTGCATCTGCGACAGCGTCACGCCGATCAAGAACCGGCTCTCGCTCCTGATCCTTCAGCATCCGCAGGAGCAGGACAGGGCGCTCGGCACCGCCCGGCTGCTTGCGAAGCATTTCGAAGGTGCCACGCTGCGGGTCGGCTTGTCCTGGCCGAGCCTGTCCAAGGCGCTGGCGCAGCCGATTGAGAACGCCTCACACTGGGCCGTGCTCTATCTCGGCTCGGCGCACGCCGCCGATCTCGAGGCCGAGGGCGAAATCCTGGCGCTCAACCGCAAGGGCGAGGTCGCGGACAACCAGCGCGCGCTTCTCGGCAAGCTCGAAGGCGTAGTGCTGCTCGATGGCACCTGGAGCCAGGCCAAGGCGCTGTGGTGGCGCAACCCGTGGATGCTGAAATGCCAGCGCGTCATCCTCAACCCGGCCGCCCCGTCGCGCTACGGCCGCCTGCGCAAGGAGCCTCGGAAGGACGGATTGTCGACCATCGAGGCCGCAGCCACGATCCTCTCCGTTCTGGAGAAGCGCCCGGACATCGCCGAGACGCTGAATGCCAGTTTCGAACGGATGCTAACCCGCTACCGCGAGGTCCAGGTCGAGATGCCCGAACTGGCTCCGAAGCCTCCGGTGAAGGACCGCCGGCGCGGTGTCCGGCGGGGCAAGCGAGCCTGACTCCAGTCGGGGTTGCCTAAACCCGTGATCCCCTATATTGCTCCGCCCTCGTTGGGGCCACGTGGCGGAGTGGTTACGCGCCGGTCTGCAAAACCGTTTACTCGGGTTCGAGTCCCGACGTGGCCTCCATCACAAGCTCCTGATATCTCAGCAATATTCGATCGCATCGCGGCTGCCATCGGCCCGCGCGGGCGATACGCGCTGGCCGTGCACACCGGGTTTGCCCGGGGCCCGGCGGAAATCCGCCATTCAGCCCGCTGGCATAGTCTTCGCATCTGCGAAGTGATGCATCCCAACGATCGAGCGCTGGAGAGCACGTGAGCGAAATCGTCCGATTTGTCCCGAAATCCGAGCTAGAGCGGGCCCGCCTCATTCGCGAGGCCCGCGCGATCTATGACAGCATCTTTCCGCCGGCCGCACCCGACCAGGGGCCGCAGGACGGCGGCGAGCGCGTCAAGACCTGATAGCGGCCACGCCGGATTTCGCAGCGTAGCCGCCATAGCAAAACGCCCGCGGAGCGCGGGCGCATCGGCTCACGGTGAAATTGGCTTCAGCAGGCCGCGTACCAGCCGTCCGGAAAGGGCAGCAGGGGCCAGGCGCCCTCGTTGTCATTGGCAGCTTTGGGCTTCGCGTAATAGGTCCACGAGCGCGGCACGAAATCCTCCCCCGGCACGAACGCCAGATCCTCATGGACCATGGCATCCTGGACGGCATCCAGCAGCAAGTTGAATTCGGCTTCGCTCATCACACCCTCCGGACCGCGGATGGCGCAATGTCGCAAAGCCGGTTTGTTTCCCGGTTGAGCCGATCGTTCGCATTTTAACGATCCGCCAATCGGGTCCCGATTGGTTAGCGAGTCATGAAATCCTCTTGGGGAGATTAGGTTCCTGCCGCGTGCCCGCAGTGTGAAGGAGGTCACATCTTCCGCTGTTTGTTTCTCCTACCCCTTTGCTCACCGGCCAATGCAGGCCGGCGGGCAGGGCAGACGGGAGACTGGTCATGAAGGCGAGGTTCTTGCGGTTTGCGGGTGTGAAAAGCCGGGCGCGTCGCGCCTCAACGGTCGGGCTGTTCCTGACGCTGTTTGCCTCCGCCGCCCACGCGCAGCAGGGAACGGCCGAGCAACGCCGGGCCTGTACCCCCGACGTCTACCGACTCTGTGCCGGCGAAATCCCCAACGTTCGCGCCATCACGGCCTGCCTGCGCCGTAACAGACCAAGCTTGAGTGAGGCTTGCCGCTCCGTGTTCGATCAGGCCGGCGGCTGACATACCGGCCCTGTGGGTTTGTGCGCAGCAAGTGGCTCGCGGGAGCTCGCGAATCCGGCATAGTCGGCCTGTGGATATGCCTGTGGTTATGCTGCGGACAGGCTGTGGGCGGCAGTGATGTGGATGTCGGCCGCAGATGCGTCCTGCGAGTATCATATCTCTGTCAAATGACATCACCGAATGGTTCCCTGATCGGGCAGATCGCGGCGTTACGCAAGATCATGTGGTTCTTCCGAATTCGGAAATACATTCCGCGAGCGTCCCGCATTCACGAACAGTTTTTGGGCAGCCGCCTGCCCAAATCACGGGCGCCTCCATCCAATTTTTTGTACGCCCGCGGACAAGCTTTCCGGTCCGCTCTCCTCCTAGGCTCGCTTCCGAGATCTGGAACATGGCCATTGCCATGACAATTCGAAGGAGCTGGACATGGAAAGACCGGTATTGCCCCAGGCTTGGGGGAACGCGCGTGCATCGCTGTCTTGGCGCAAGGCCGCGCTCGGCGCTGCCGTCACCTTCGGCGCGCTGGCAGCCGCGCCCCTGAGCGCGCAAGCTGCGGCGCCTGCGGCCTGCGCCGCGCTTCAGGACAAATATCCGGACTGGAAGGGCAAGACGCTGGTCAATGCCATCAATCCGCACACGCCGGGCTATGAGACCATCGATCCGAAGAACCCCAGCCAATATATCGGCTTCGACATCGATCTGGGCGAAGCCATCGGCGAATGCCTCGGCTTCAAGCTGACCTACAAGCCGGTGACGTTCGCGGCACTCCTGACCACGCTCGCCGCGGGACAAGCTGACATCGTCATTTCCGACATCTATGCCACCAAGGAGCGCGCCAAGGCGGCCGACTTCATCACCTACTCGAAAGTGTTCGACGGTGTGCTGGTCGCCAAGGGCAATCCGAAGGGCATCAACGGCATCAACATGTCGATGTGCGGCGCCGCTGCCGCCGAAAACACCGGCTATGTCGAGGTGCCCCTGATCCAGGCGCTGATGCCCGAGTGCAAGAAGGCCGGCAAGGCCGAGCCGACCATCCAGCTCTACGACAACAACGCCAACTGCATCCAGGCGATCCTCGCCGGTCGTGCCGACACCTATGTCAACGACGTCAACACCGTCGACAGCGCGGTCAAGGCTTATCCGGACAAGCTGGAGAAGGCGACCGCGGTGACGATCCCGTATTCGGTCGGCATCGCCGTCCCGAAGGACAAGCCGAAATTCCGCGACGCCGTGCTCGCCGCCCTGATCGAGGTGCAGAAGGCCGGCACGCATATGGAGCTTTTAAAGAAGCACGGGCTCGACGTGAACAATTTCAAGGAGCCTGACATCCTGACGGCTGACTGATGTCGCTGTTCCTCCATTACCTGAGCATGCCGTATCTGCTCGAGGGCATCGAGCTCACCCTCGAGGTGACTGCCCTCGGGCTCGGCGGCGGATTGATCCTCGGATTGATCCTCGCCAGCATGCAGCTCTCCCGCTTCTGGCTGCTGGCGGCGATCGCCAGGGCCTACACCGTGATCTTCCGCGGCACGCCGCTGATCCTGCAAATGGTGTTCGCCTACGACGCGCTGCCACATATCGGCATCAAGCTGCCGGCGGTGCTGGCCGCCGGCCTTGCGCTGGCCTGCAACGAGGCGCCGTTCATCGCCGAGATGCTGCGTGCCGGCGTGCTCGGCGTCGATCGCGGGCAGGTGACGGCCGGCCAGGCGCTCGGCATGACGCCGCGGATTCTGATGTGGCGGGTGATCGCGCCGCAGGCGATCCGCACCATGATCCCGGCCTTCGGCAACGAGGCTGTGAGCGCGCTGAAGAACTCCTCGCTGGCCTCGGTGGTCGCGGTCCAGGAGCTGACGCTGCGCTCGACCCAGCTTGCGTCCTCGACCTTCGACTTCTTCTCGATCTTCTTCGCCTCGGGCCTGCTGTATCTGGTGCTGACCTTTGCCATCAGCATCATCCAGCTTTTCGTCGAATGGCTGCTCGATCTCGATCGCACCAAAGGTCGCCAGCGCAAGCTCGCCGATTATCTGCCCTGGCGCCGCGTCGATCTCGCCACCAAGCTCGAACTTGCCGCGGTCACGGCGCATGAGCCCGAACCCGTGCAGGCGCAGCCTGTCGACATGCCGCCGCGGGCGCTGACCCGCGAGGAGCGCACCCGGCGTGCGGCGACGATTTCGCGCAACAACATCGCGGTCGAGACCAAGGACCTCACCAAGAGTTACGGCGCGCAAAAGGTGCTCGGCGGCCTCGATCTCACGGTGCGTGTCGGCGAGGTCGTCGCGCTGCTCGGGCCCAGCGGCTCCGGCAAGAGCACGCTGCTCCGCTGCATCAATCATCTCGAAAGCTGGGACGGAGGCACCGTGCGCGTCGGCGGCCGCCGCCTCGGTTTTGACGACGACGGCAAGCTGCTGCCGCCGCGCGCGATCGCCAATGAGCGCGCAAGCGTGGGCGTCGGCATGGTGTTTCAGCAATTCAACCTGTTCGCCCATCTCTCGGCCAAGGAGAACATCGCGGGTCCCTTGCGCTGGGTGCACGGCATGACCCGCATCGATGCCGATCGCCGCGCCGCCGAGCTGCTCGACCGGGTCGGGCTGTCGCACCGTGCCGACGCGCTGCCGCGGCATCTCTCCGGCGGCCAGCAGCAGCGCGTCGCGATCGCCCGAGCGCTCGCACCGAACCCCAGCGTGCTGCTCCTGGACGAGCCGACCTCGGCGCTCGATCCCGAGCTCGTCAGCGAGGTGCTGGAGGTGATCCGGCGGCTCGCCATCGACGACGGCCTCACCATGATCATCTCGACCCACCAGATCCGCTTCGCCGACGAGGTCGCCGACCGCGTCGCGTTCCTGAGCGGCGGCACGATTATCGAGGAGGGGCCCGCGCACGAGGTGCTCTCCAACCCCCGCAATCCGCTGACGGCACGTTTCCTCAGCGTGATGGAAGCCGACAAGACTCCGGAGGCGGCGCGATGAGAGCCGCACCCACACCGTTCAAGACCGCGTTTCGAGAAGAGGCCACCTCATGAAGCATTTCACGCTGCCGGTTTCGCCGAAGACCGTTCACTGGGGCTATTTCTCCAAGAAGGTCGCGCCGGCCGTGACGCTGCGCTCGGGCGACCGCGCCACCATCGAGACGCTGACCCACCACGCCAACGATGATTACGAGCGCATGATCGCCGGTGATCCCGGAGCCGAGAGCGTGTTCCAGTGGACGCGCGAGCACAAGGCAGTGTCGCGACGCGGTTCGGGCCCGGCGGAAGGCCCGTTCATCCGCGGCGCAGGCGAGGGGATCGGCGTGCATCTCCTCACTGGTCCGGTCGCGATCGAAGGCGCCGAGCCCGGCGATATCCTCGAAGTGCGCATCCTCGATATCAGGCCGCGGCCGAGCTGCAGCGCTTGTCATGCCGGGCGCTGCTTCGGCTCCAACGTCGCCGCGAATTGGGGGTTTCACTATCACGATCTGATCGAGGAGCCGAAGCCGCGCGAGGTCGTCACCATCTTCGAGCTCGACACGTCAGGCGAGCCCTGCGCCAAGGCCGTCTACAATTACGTCTGGACGCCGCAGACCGATCCTGACGGCATCGTGCATCCGACCATCGATTATCCCGGCGTGCGCGTCGATCACGCCACCATCAAGAAGCGCGAGAACATCCTCGCAAGCGTCAAGGTGCCGGCACGGCTGCATTTCGGCACCATGGGGCTCGCACCGTCCGAGGCCGATTTCGTCAGCTCGATCCCGCCGGGCTATACCGGCGGCAACATCGACGACTGGCGCATCGGCAAGGGCGCGCGGATGTTCTATCCGGTCGCGGTCCCCGGCGCCTATTTCTCGGTCGGCGATCCCCACGCCGCGCAAGGTGACAGCGAGCTTGGCGGCACCGCGATCGAGACGTCGCTGACCGGCGATTTCGAGTTCGTCCTGCACAAGAAGGCCGATCTTGCCGGCACCAGCCTCGAAGGTCTCGACCATCCGATGCTGGAGACCGATCAGGCCTGGTCGTTCTACGGCTTCACCTATCCGAACTACCTCGCCGCGCTCGGCGCCGATGCACAAACCGAGATTGCCAATCACTCGAGTCTCGACCGCGCGATGCGCGATGCGTTCCGCAAGCTCAGGAGGTTCCTGATGACCGTGCACGGTTTGAGCGAGGACGAGGCGATCTCGCTGCTATCGGTCGGCGCCGATTTCGGCGTCACCCAGGTGGTCGACGCCAATTGGGGCGTACACGGCACGATCCGCAAGAACATCTTTCGGTGCGACTGATGTGCCGTAGCCCGGAGGGAGCGAAGCGTAATCCGGGTTTGTCACGGCGGACTCAAAAGGCTCCGGATTACGCTTCGCTCCATCCGGGCTACGCATCGTGCTCGACATTGATATCCCGCTCCAACACTCTGAAGAACAGCTCGTTTCCAGGATGAGCGCGTGACCAAAGACCGTCATTTGCGGCCCGTCGCTGCGACGGATGACCGCGTGCGTCTGGCACAGAGGTTGCTTCGATCCACTGCAATCTGGGTCGATCCGATGAGCTTCCGTCCCTTCACGAGCGAGTCCTACGCGCAAGACGACCGCCCCGAAGCCTGGCGGGACGTGCTGGCCGCGGTCGGCCTGCAGCCGGCGGCGGGCCATTCCTTCCTCGACGGGCACGCAACGGCGTCGCATCGCCACGCCGCAGGCGTCGCGCTGACGCGCATGGCGGCCGGCGCCCAGACCATTGGTCCGCGCACGCAGGCCAACGAAGACCTGCCGATTGCGCTGATGCCGGTCGAAGACGGCATGGTGCTCAAGAGCGCCGGCGGCCATCGCATCGTTCCGGTCGGTCATCTCGTGCTGCTACCGCGGAGCGGGGACTGGAGCATCGTGTTCCAGCGCGACATGCGCGCCATCGTGCTGTCGGTGACGTCGGAGGCGCTGCACGGCCGCCTCTCGGGTAGGCCGCGGCTCGGCGAACCCAGGGTTGTTCCGCCCAGCGGCTTTGCCGACGTCTTCGCGCGCTTGATGGACGCGACTGCGCGCACGCTCGACACGCTGAGCGATGCCGAATGGAATGCGGTCACGCAGTCGCTCGTCGATCTCCTGCTGACACTCGCCCATCAATTGGCGGCTTCGACATCCGACGCCGGATCGAGTGCGACGCAGTCGGCACTGCTGCACCGGATCTGCCAGACCATCGAACGCCGCCTCGACGATCCCGAACTGGTGCCGGCGCGCGTCGCGCAGGCGGAAGGGATTTCCGAGCGCTATCTGCAAAAGCTGTTCGAGACCGTCGGCGACAACTTTACTCACTACGTGCGCGAGCGGAGGCTGCAGCGCGCCTGGGCCGATCTGTCCAATCCGTCGGAGGCGCATCGCTCGATCTCGGAGATCGCCTACGCCTATGGCTTTGGCGATTCCGCGCATTTCAGCCGCGCCTTCCGCCATCGCTTCGGACTGCCGCCGCGCGAGTTTCGCCAGCAGGAGGCGGAGCGGGCGACGACGCAGCAGGGGATAGCCGGTCAGCGCGGATGGCCGCAGGATGCGTTGGCGCAGCTTCGCGTGCACCAGGTGAGCGCCGACGCGCGCGGCCATCTCGCTCCTACCGACATCGATGAGCCGAGAACGGCCGAACGCAAGCATCATCATCTTCCGATCGAAGCCAACCGTGTTCATTGGGGATATTTCAGTCGCGCGCTACAACCGCAGATCGAGATCAATTCGGGTGATACCGTCACGATCGAAACGCTGACGCAGCACGCCTCCGACGATCCTGAACTGATGATCGCGGGCGATGCGGACGCCGAAAGCGTATTCGGCTGGACCAGGGCGAGGAAGAACGTCGATCGCCGCGGCGCGGGTCCGATGGATGCCAGCATATTCGGGCGCGGCGCCGGCGAAGGCTTTGGCGTGCACATCTGCACGGGGCCGGTGTCGGTGAAGGATGCCCAGCCCGGCGACGTGCTGGAAGTTCGGATCCTCGACATCGTACCGCGCGCAAGTCGTCATCCGAAACATTCAGGGCGCGTGTTCGGCTCCTCGGTTGCGGCCTGGTGGGGCTATCATTACGACGAATTTCTTTCAGGGCCGAAGCCGCGCGAGGTCGTGACGATCTACGAGATCTTCGACGACACCGATGCGCCGCATGCCCGCGCGCTGTATTCCTACCGCTGGGAGCCGCAAACCGACCCGTTTGGAGTGGTGCACTCCACCTACGACTATCCCGGCGTTCCGGTCTTGCCCGGCACGGTAAAGCGCCGCCACGCCGTGCTCGACGGCATTCGCATTCCCTTGCGCCCGCATTTCGGCGTGATCGCGGTGGCGCCGCGCGAGGTCGATTTCATCGACTCCGTGCCGCCGTCCTATTTCGGCGGCAATCTCGACAATTGGCGCTTGGGGAAGGGGGCGACCGTCTATCTTCCGGTCTCCGTTCCCGGCGCATTGCTGTCGGTCGGCGATCCCCATGCCACGCAAGGTGACGGCGAATTGAGCGGCACCGCGATTGAATGCTCGATGACCGGAACCTTCGAGGTGATCCTGCACAAGAAGGCCGACCTCGGCGGTCAGCCGTTCGCCGATCTCTCTTATCCCCTGATCGAGACCGAGTCCGATTGGGTCCTGACCGGATTCAGCCATCCCAACTACCTCGCCGAGTTCGGCGCGCAGGGCCAGAGCGAGGTTTACGCAAAGTCCTCGCTCGATCTCGCCATGAAAGATGCGTTTCGCAAGATGCGACGCTTCCTGATGAACGTGAAGGGTCTCAGCGAGGACGAGGCGATCGCGCTGATGTCGGCCGCGGTCGACTTCGGCGTCACGCAGGTGGTCGACGGCAATTGGGGCGTGCACGCGATCATCAGCAAGCGCCTGTTTCAGAACGCGCCTTAAACCGAAGGATACCCAGTGAAATTCCACATGATCAGCGGCGGACCGAAGCCGGTCGCGCCCTTCAGCCACGCGGTGGAGACCGACGGCTTTGTCTTCGTCACCGGCCAAATGCCCGACACGCCGCAAACACCGGGCGTGTTGCCCGACGGCATCGTCGCGCAGACGAGGGCGGTGATGGAGAACCTGAAAGTTGTTTTGGCGGGCGTCGACCTCGGTCTCGAACACGTCGTGATGACACGCATCTATCTCACGCGTTTCAAGGAAGACTACACCGCGATGAACGAGACCTATCGCGAATTCTTCGCGCCCGGACGGCTGCCGGCCCGCACCTGCGTCGGTGTCACCGGACTTGCCTATGACGCACTGATCGAGATCGACCTGGTGTGCCGTCGGCCGTAAGGCGACAGCCCGTAGCCCGGATGGAGCGAAGCGCAATCCGGGATTCATTCCGCGGAGACAGGGCCCCCGGATTACGCTGCGCTCCATCCGGGCTACAAGACCTTGCGTCGCCTGTCGGGCAAAACACCCAAACGACGGGTCAATCCGCTCGCGCGAAAATATTCGCCTTTACAGAAATTCTGATTTATCGCATCTTGTCGCCACCTCACCCCGGTCAGAGGGGCGTATCGCGATCGTCACGAAACGTGGGGTGAGCTGCGGTGGACGCGGGCAGCATCGGCGCGAAGGGCTTCGCAGGGCGGGAAACCGTGAGCGATGGCGTCGCGCACACGACCGGTGTTGACAGCGTACGGCAAAACCGTGTCGTCCTGACGCCCGGGGTCTGTGCGTCAAGTCTTGTGGTGATGTGGGCTGCCCGACCGGGCAGGCGCATCAGCCATCCGCAAGGCGACGGGGGCAATAGTGCATCGCTCCCCGGGGAGAGCTCGGCATAAGCCGTCAAACCACTGCGCAGGGAAGGCCGTGTGTTGGGCTTCACCTGTATGCCGCTGTGCAGCCTCTTGTAGTGCAACCTTCGCACAGTGGACCGTGGGTGCCAGCCGGCACCCGGTCTTCCCTGCGCCCTCTGACGGAGGAGGGTGTACGAGACGAAGCAAAGCTCGGGCGAGCCAAGCCGCGAGGACGCGAAGCTGTGGCCGCGACGGAGAATGGGAGTTATTGGAGATCGTCGATGCCGCTTGCTCCGTCATTGCGAGCGCAGCGAAGCAATCCAAAATCCTCCATGGTAGGGATCTGGACGGCTTCGTCGCAAGAGCTCCTCGCAATGACGTGGAGAGAGCGGGCGCCTCCACCTCGGTCTTGTGCCCCGGACGCAGCCCAGCGCTCCTTTAGCGGTGCGCTGCTGAGCCGGAGCCGATGCCACAGCGTGTGTGCGACTTCCTGGCTCCTGGCTCCCGGCTCGGCGCTTCGCTTGTCCGGGACAAGAGATTGTAGAGCCGAACACTCCTTCCATTTCGTCTCAAATTGCAACCCGCGCGTGCAAGAAGTCTTGGTCGGCCGCGATTTACAAGTGATCAAGCGCTTGAACGCAGACTTCAGCCGCCTCGACTAATCGCTGATGCCAAAGGATCAGTGGAACGTGATCAACCCTCCTCTTCCTAAAGCACCAAAATGGTGCTTTAGTGCTTTCCGTGAGCCCGTCACCCCGAAATGCGCCATCGGCGCTGCGATGCCGACTTGCGCCTGACCCCGCCGCCAAGGCCGCGCTGGAGGCGACGTTCGGAGCCTATGACCGCATGATGGAGATCCTGGACGAGGTGGCGCGGAGCCATAACGTGGGTTCCAACGTCGTCCTGCTGCATGCTCATGCCTATGAACCAATCCGCAAACAGACCGCGCTGCCGTCGCGGCTGGTGACGCTGGGCCTGCGCGACCGCGCCGACTATCGCGCGGCGCAGGGGCGCCGCCTACCGCTCGACGACAAGCTCGCCAAGATCAAAGGTCCAGCCACCATTTCGATTGCCACCGTGCAAGGGCGCTTCAGCGTGCCCTTCGACTACGCCGGCTATGCCGAGGGCTGGGGGCAGAGCGTGCCCGCGCACCTGATCCGCACCGACGACGGTTTCGAAGTTCACTACGGCGTCACGCCGAACAATCTGCCAGAGGAGGAGAACGCCATGGATACCATCGCTGCCGCTCCCGAGAATTTCCTGTCGCGGGTCGGACGCCTGATCGCCGGGATTGCCTACGACGCGATCGAGCAGGCCGAAGGCAAGAACAAGCTTGGGGTGGTCGGACAGGCCATCCGCGAGATCGAGCGAGCCGAGGCCGAGGCGCGAGATGCGCTCGCGTCTGCGCGGGCCGAAGAATATCGCCTCAACGCGCGCCGCACCGAGATCGAGCGCGAGATGACCGATCTCGCTCCCAAGATCGAGGGCGCGATCGCTGATAGCCGCGACGATCTCGCCCGCTCGGGCATCGCGCGGCAGATGGATCTGGAGGCCCAGTTCGAGGTGCTCTCCCGCGCCATCGACGAGAACAACGAAAAGATCGAGCAGTGCGTGACGTCTCTGCGTGCCGTTCTCTCTGCGCTCCAGGACGCCGAACTGCGCCGCGCCGACCTGGAAAAGAGCGAGGCGGCCGCAAGTCACCAGGCCTCGACGTCACTGCGGAAGCCCGGCGGCACCTCGGCGGCGGCGAAGGCGCTGCGTGCGGGCAGGGCGGTGGCGCGCGCCACCGGCGTTCCGGCATCCATCCCGTTCTCGAGCGACATCGACGAGCTCAGCACGTTGCATCGCGACAAGGAGATTGCAGCGAGGCTGGCCCGGTTGAAGTCGCGCTCCTGAGACCTGTGTCATGAGCGCACTGCTCGAACATGTCATGTCGCCCGAGGTCAGGCCGTTCGCGATCGCGGCGGCCATGATCCTCATTGTCGGCTCGATCGAAGTGGTCTCGATGCTGGTCGGGGCCTCCCTGAGCGAAATGCTCGGCACCACCATCGATTTCGGTCATCCAAGCGACAATGGCGTCCTCAACGCCATCTCCTGGATCAATCTCGGCGGCGTGCCGCTGCTGATCTTCCTGCTGTTGCTGCTCGGTGCCTTCTCAATCACCGGCTTCCTGATCCAGGACATCGCGCGGATGGTGGCCGGTCCCTTACCAGCGACGGTCGCCTCGGTAGGGGCGGTCGTCGTCTCGGTTCCGCTCGTTCGCGCCACCAGCCGCGCCATCGCGCGGGCCATTCCCAAAGACGAAAGCTATGCGGTCGGCCTCGGCGATCTTGTCGGCCGCGTCGGCGAGGTCGTTATTGGTCCGCTCGACCAGGGACCGCCCGGCCGCGTCAGCGTCGCCGACGTTCACGGTAACCGGCATTTCGTCTGGGCGGTTGCCGCACCGTCATCGTCGCCCCTGCCGCAGGGAACCATGGTCCTGCTGGTCGATCGCGCCGGCACCCGCTTCGTGGCGGTGAAGGCCGACGATGAACTCAAGCCGTCCAAACCCACTCTAAGCAGCTAGCAGGCATTTATTAATTGGAGAACATCATGTTCGACATCGCAGTCCCGGCCATGATCGGCGTCGCGCTGATCGTCGTCCTCGGGATCGTCTTCACCATTCTCTACAAGCGCGCCACCCGCGACGAGGCCTTCGTGCGCACCGGCCTCGGCGGCAAGAAGGTCGTGCTCGACGGCGGCGCCATGATCCTGCCGATCTTCCACTCCTATGCCAGCGTCAATTTGAAGACGCTGCGACTGACCGTCGAGCGCAAGGAGCGGGAATCCCTGATCACCAGGGATCGCTTGCGCGTCGATATCGTCGCCGAATTCTACGTGCGCGTTCGCCCGGACGATGAGAGCATCGCGCTGGCGAGCCAGACGCTGGGCGCGCTGACCAACGACGCCGAGGCGCTGCGCAACCAGGTCGAGGCGAAATTTGTCGACGGTCTGCGTTCGGTGGCGGCCACCATGAGTATCCTCGAGCTCCAGGAGAAGCGCTCCGACTTCGTCAAGCACGTGCAGGCCACGGTCGAGTCCGACGTGAAATCGAACGGCCTCGAGCTTGAATCGGTGTCCCTGACCAAACTCGACCAGACCGACGTCAAATTCTTCAATCCGGAGAATTTCTTCGACGCTGAAGGTCTCACCCAATTGAAGACGGTCACCGAGACTCGTCGCCGCGACCGCAACGCCATTGTGCGCGACAACGAGGTAGCGATCGCACAGAAGGACCTCGAGGCGCGGCAGCAGACCCTGACGATCGAGCGGACCAAGAAGGAGGCCGAACTGTCGCAGGAGCGCGACATCGCCAACAAAACTGCGAGCACCCGCGCCGAGGTCGCAACCGCGACCCAAACCGCGCGCCTGACCGAGGAGAATGCCCGCATCGATACCGACCGGGCGGTCGCCGAGAAGGAGGCGGGCGCCAAGCAGGTGAAGGAAACCGCAGTGATCGAATCTGACCTGGCGATCAACAAGCGCAAGACCGATGCGCAGCGCGAGATCCAGATCGCCACCCAGGAGAACGAGATCCAGATCGCGTCCAAGAGCAAGCAGACCTCGGAAGCCGTGACCGAAGCCAAGACGGCCGAAGCGGTCGCCGTTTCCGCGGAAGAAAAGGTCGTGACCGCCCGCGCCGTCGAGGTTGCCGATCGTGCCCGTCTCACCCAGGTGCTCGCCGCGCGCACCGAGGCCGAGCGAAAATCCACCGAGGTGATCGTGGCGGCCGAAGCCGAGAAGAAGGCCGCGCTCGATCGCGCCGAGGCCACCAAGACGCTGGCCACCGCCGAAGCCGAGTCCAACAAGATCAAGGCGGTTGGCGTCAGGAATATCGGCGAGGCCGAGGCCGCAATCATCACACTCAAGAACGAGGCACAGAACAAGCTGGGGGCCAACGTCATCGACTTCGAACTCGCCAAGAAGCGGATCGAGATCATGCCGTCGGCGCTGGCCGAAATGGTCAAGCCCATCGGAAACCTGAAGGACGTCCGCATCCTCCATACCGGCGGGGCGTTCGGCGGCAATGGCGTCGGCGGAGGCAATGTCGGCTTCGGCGAGGGGCTTGCCGGCGAACTCCTCAAGGTGCACGCGCTGCGTCCGATGATCGACGAGATCCTGCGCCAGAGCGGCTTTGCGCCGGGCGAGGATCCCGTAAAGGCGCTGGTCGGCGCCGTGACGGGGAAGAGCAATGGCGCCGCGGTGCCGGCGCCCGCGCCGGAGACAACAAACCGCGCCGATCTATGAATGCCGGTTCATTGCTGCGGAGAATTCGAATCGATATGAATTGGCTCGTTGCGCGTCTCGCGTCGTGCAACGAGCCGGAGGCGGATCGATCGCGTCTCGAACCTTTCGATTGCGCCTCCGACGAATCCTTCAAGGCAACGCCATTAGTTGCCGCGGCGCCTGCGCCGATCGACGTCAGGCACCGAAAGCCCGTTTCGATCGGGGGAATTTCATATGAAGTATTTTCTGTCTGCACTGATCGCGATCGGCCTATCGATTGCGGCCGCGCCGTCGTTCGCGGCTGACGCCCGGAACGTCACCGTCGTCAACGAGACTGGCTATGCCATCAAATTCCTGGGCTTCAACGCCCCGGACGATGGCATGGACGAATGGGACAACGAGTTGGAGAAGGTTTTGCAGAACCAGGCGAGCACCTATGTCGAGTTCGACGATGATGACGATGGCTGTGTCTGGAACGTCCGCGTCGACTGGCAGAACTATGACGAGACCGTGCTCTGGAAGAACGTCAACCTCTGCAAGTTCACCGCACTCCGGCTGCGCTACGATTCCGGCACCAAGACCACTTCGTTCGTCGCCGAGTAACTTGACCTGAGGTCAGGCGGAGGAGGGGCCATGCCCCCTTCCTCGCCGCAATGTGCCAGATAGCGAATTCGTCCTTTGCAAGCGCAAGCGGCTTTGTTATACGCAGCCGCGCGCGAACGACGGGTTCGCCCTTTTCCTCGGTAGCTCAGCGGTAGAGCATCCGACTGTTAATCGGATGGTCGCTGGTTCGAATCCAGCCCGGGGAGCCAAATTCCGCTTCATCTTCAGTGACTTGCGCCGAGACTCTGATCTGGCGTGCGATCTCGTTGCGGCAAATTCTCAATAGATGTGTACCGGGGCGAGCCGGCATCCTCCGCGGTGACGCCAAAACGACTCAATTGAAATCGAGCTTCCAAAGGCCGGTCCTTTACGGAGCTGATTCCCATGCGAGACATCCAGGTCGACCGTTCCCCGCTGGCTCCTTCCATTTTGCCGGCGGACATCCCCGAACTCAGCGATGACGAATGCCTCGCCTGTCTGGCGCGCGCGGTCGAGACCCACGATTCGGCACGGCTGGATGAAGTCGCCGCATTGATCGGCCGCCTCGCGGTCACGATCGAATAGGTCTCGCCCTCTCGACGTTGCGAGTTGCGGTTGGGCCCGGTTCGCGGGGGCCAAAGCCATGTTGCGTTTTCGCAGGGCCTGTTCCAAAGATGCCGCCAACTTTCGTCGCGGCATCGTCCGCCTTGCAGGGTCCGCAAATGTCCGTTTTCTCGACGGCGCGCCTAAAAATGGTCGACGGCCAGGTGCGCACCAGTGACGTCACCGACCGTCGTGTTCTCGACGCCATGCTCACGGTTCCGCGCGAGGCCTTCGTGCCGGCCAGCCGGCAGGCATTGGCGTATCTCGACCTCGATCTCGACGTCAGCGAGGGGGGCGGCAAGCGGTTCCTGATGAAGCCGCAGCTGACCGGCAAGCTGCTCCAGGCCGCCGAGATCGGCGAGGGTGACAACGTGCTGGTCGTCGGCTGCGCCACGGGCTATCTCGCTGCGCTGACCGCCAAGCTCGCCCGCCAGGTCACCGCGACGGAATGCGATTCGGCCCTGGCCAAGAAGGCCAATGACGTCTTCGCCGCCCTCGGGCTCGCCAACGTGGCCTGCAAGGCCGCGGCCTGTACCGAGGGTGATCCCGCTGCTGGCCCCTATGATGTGATCGTCCTCAACGGCGCCACCGAGGTGACGCCGGCAGGGCTGCTCGGGCAGCTCAAGGAGGGTGGGCGCCTGTTGGGGGTTTCGGCCGAATCCAGGCCGCCGCGAGCCATGATCGTGACCCATACCCACGGCGAATTCGGCCATCGGGCGCTGTTCGATGCCGCGGCCCCGGTCCTTCCCGGGCTGGAACGGGCCGCCGCCTTCGTGTTCTGACGGCCGATAGCGGCTTTAGCCCGTTAAAATCCCGTTCTGAATCAGAAGTGTGGCCGGGATGCTGCACGTGAAGAGTTTCCACTGCGGACACCCCTCAGGTAGTTCCGTCGCGCTTGACCGCGTCCTATGTTGCGACGGGGCAACGACTCCACTCGTAGACGGTAACCCAGCTCGCGGGCACGAGCCGGGCGTTAGAATGAACGGAATTTTTGGATGCATGGGGTGAAGCTCTTCACCGGAGCAGCGGTTTCGGTCCTGCTGCTGGCGCTTGCCGCGCCGACGCCTGCCTTGGCGGATACGATCGAGGCTGCGCTGGTGCGCGCCTATCAGAACAATCCGCAGCTCAACGCGCAGCGCGCCCAGGCGCGCTCGACCGACGAGAACGTGCCGCAGGCGCTGTCGGGCTACCGCCCCAAGGTCAACGTGACCCTCGGCACCGGCTATCAATATCAGGATATCCAACAGACGCAGAAGGGCCCAACGATCCATAGCAACAACCCCCTTTCCACGCAGCCGCTTCAGCCCAACAGCGCCAGCTTGACCGTCAACCAGACGCTCTACAACGGCAATCAGACCGCCAACAGGACGCGTGCGGCGGAGAGTCAGGTCTCGGGGTCCCGCGAGGCGTTGCGTGTGCTTGAGCAGACGGTCCTGCTGCAGGCTGCCACGACCTACATGGACTTCCTGCGTGATTCGGCGACTCTCGAAGTTCAGCGCAGCAACGTGCGCGTGCTCGAACAGACGCTCAAGCAAACCCGTGATCGCTTCAATGTCGGCGAAGTGACGCGCACGGACGTGGCGCAATCCGAAGCGCAGCTCGCGGCCGGCAGGACCCAGGCCCTGACTGCCGAATCGAATCTCACGACGACGCGCGCGAATTTTCGCCGGATCATCGGCAACGAGCCGACGAACCTGGCACCGGGCTCGCCGGTCGATCGATTTCTGCCCGCGACGCTCGCCTCCGCCGTCGGTCTCAGCCTGGTGGAGAACCCCAACGTCACGGCTTCGATGTTCGGGATCGACGTCAACTATCTCCAGGTCAAGATCAACGAGGGCGCGCTGCTGCCGACGGTCACCGTCCAGGCTGCTGTCAGCACGTCGTACCAGCAGACTCTGAATGTCTTCCGAACGAATACCGCGTCCGCCATCGCGACAGCTTCCATACCGATCTATCAGGGCGGCGCAGAATATTCGCTGATCCGGCAGTCCAAAGAGAACCTGGCGCAGCAGCGCCTGAATCTCGAAACCACCCGCGATCAGACCCGCGCCAACGTCGTGCAGGCCTGGGGGCAGTTGGAAGCCGGCAAGGCGCAGGTACAATCTGCGCAGGCGCAGGTCACGGCCTCCGAGATCGCGCTGAACGGCGTGCGCGAAGAAGCCAAGGCCGGCCAGCGTACCACGCTGGACGTGCTCAACGCGCAGCAGGCGCTGGTGAACGCACGCGTTGCGCTCGTCACTGCCCAGCATGACCGCGTGGTGGCGTCCTATTCGGTGCTCAACGCCGTCGGCCGTCTCGCGCCGCAAGTCCTCGGCCTCAACACCACGGTCTACGATCCCAGCGTCCACTACCAGCAGGTTCGCGACAGCTGGGCCGGCGTCCGCACGCCAGACGGACGCTAGAGTCCCGTAATCATCCGGTCGGCCTCGCGAATAGCCGAAGCCGACCGGTGCTTTGCTTGCAATCATCAAAATCCCTGACATAGCCTTGCCAAGAAGATGCGGGCCGATTCGCTCTGCATCCGATGCCGTGTGCGTAAAGCATGAGTGCCGAGGGCAGGGGCGCACCGCTGCACGTTGAGCCGTCATCTGGGGACAAGTCGGGCTGCCGCGACGAAAATGTCGGGCCACCCATCCGGAACCGGCCAATCCTGTCGTGCTTGGTGTAAAACAACGCATGCGAGGGCGTTGATGATGTGGAGTCGGAGATGACGCAGCCTGCAAAGGTCACAGAACCCTCGATGGAGGAGATTCTGGCCTCGATCCGGCGCATCATTGCCGACGATGAGGCCAAGCCGCCGCCGGCGGATGCTGCCAAGCCCGAGAAAGCTGCCGCCCCCGCCGCGCCAGCGAAGCCGCAGGCGATCAACGATATTCCGCCATCCAAGGTCGCGCCGCCCAAACCGGCCGCCGAGAAGCCCGCACCGCCGCCGGCTGCCAAGCCGGCGCCGCCGCCGGCCCCCGCACCCGAGGCGGATGCATCCAACAATCAGGACGATATCGACGCGCTGCTGGCGGGCCTCGACACGGCCACGGCTGCGCCGGAAATCCGCGTTCCCGAGCCAGAGCCCGAACCTGAGCCGGACGTGCTGGAATTGACCGACGATATGGCGCTGGCGATGGAGCCGACGCCACCTCCGCCGCCGCCGAGCTTCCGCAAGGTCGAGCCGCGCGACGATCTCGAATTCGCCGAATCGCCGCCGCCGCGTCCGACGCCGGCATCCTATGCGCCGGTGGATTTCGATGCGCCGCCACTGCCACCCCAACAGCCGATCCTGGCGCAATCGACGGTCTCCGCGGTCGAATCCGCCTTCAATTCCCTGGCCCACACCGTGCTCAGCAGCAATGCGCGAACGCTGGAGGATCTGGTCAAGGAGATGCTGCGTCCGATGCTGAAATCCTGGCTGGACGACAATTTGCCGGGCCTCGTTGAACGCATCGTGAAGGCCGAAATCGAGCGGGTATCGCGCGGCGGCAGGTAGATCGGGCCGCAGAGCCCTCATAAAGCCCTGCTTGTGCGTCATATTCCGACCGGACCGGAAAGCCCTGTTGCCGCCTGGCTTTCCCTGACCTTTCCGTTGACTTGTCCGTTGACTTGGGCCCCGTGCGCGGCTTTCTAACAGCGCCATGATCGAGAAAAATTACCAGCCCGCCGATATCGAAGCCCGCATGTCCGTCGTGTGGGAGGACAGCCTTGCCTTCAAGGCCGGCCGCCCGGACCGCCGCGATGCAGTGCCCTTTACCATCGTGATCCCGCCGCCGAACGTGACGGGCTCGCTGCACATGGGCCACGCCCTCAACAACACGCTCCAGGACATCCTGTGCCGCTTCGAGCGCATGCGCGGCCGCGACGTGCTGTGGCAGCCCGGCACCGACCATGCCGGCATCGCCACCCAGATGGTGGTCGAGCGGCAGCTGATGGAGCGCCAGCAGCCCAGCCGTCGCGAGATGGGCCGCGAGAAGTTTCTGGAGCGGGTCTGGCAGTGGAAGGCCGAGAGCGGCGACACCATCATCAACCAGCTCAAGCGGCTCGGCGCCTCCTGCGACTGGTCGCGTGAACGCTTCACCATGGACGAAGGCCTGTCCAAGGCCGTGGTCAAGGTGTTCGTCGAGCTGCACCGCGACGGCCTGATCTACAAGGACAAGCGGCTGGTGAACTGGGACACCAAGCTGCTCACCGCGATCTCCGATCTCGAAGTGCAGCAGACCGAGGTCAAGGGCCACCTCTGGTACCTGCGCTATCCGATCGAGGGCACGACGTTCAGCCCCGACGATCCCGCGAGCTTCATTGTCGTTGCCACCACGCGCCCGGAGACCATGCTCGGCGATACCGGCGTCGCCGTGCATCCCGAAGACGAGCGCTATCAGAAGCTGGTCGGCAAGAACGTGATCCTGCCGCTGGTCGGCCGCAAGATCCAGATCGTCGCCGACGACTATTCCGATCCGGAGAAGGGCTCGGGCGCGGTGAAGGTGACACCGGCGCACGACTTCAACGACTTCGAGGTCGGCAATCGCCACGGCCTCGCCCGGATCAGCGTCATCGACAAGGAAGGTTGCCTCGATCTCCTCGACAACGAGGATTATCTGCGCGACCTGCCGGAAGGTGCCGCGCAGTTCGCCGAGGAGTTCAACAAGCTCGATCGCTTTGCAGCGCGCAAGCGCATCGTCGAGCGGCTGGAATCGTTCGGCTTCGTCGAGCGGATCGAGCCCCACACCCACATGGTGCCGCATGGCGACCGCTCCGGCACGGTGATCGAGCCCTATCTGACCGACCAGTGGTATGTCGACGCCAAGACGCTGGCGAAGCCCGCGATGGCCGCCGTGCGTTCGGGCGAAACCACCTTCGTGCCGAAGAACTGGGAAAAGACTTACTTCGAGTGGATGGAGAACATCCAGCCCTGGTGCATCTCGCGCCAGCTCTGGTGGGGTCACCAGATCCCGGCCTGGTACGGTCCCGACGGCAAGGTGTTCGTCGCCGAGACCGAGGAGGAGGCCGTCAGCCACGCCCTCGGCTATTACGTCGAGCAGGAAGTCATCACGGTCGAGCAAGGCCGCGAGATGGCGCTCGACCGCAACAAGCGTGATGGCTTCATCACGCGCGACGAAGACGTGCTCGACACCTGGTTCTCCTCGGCGCTGTGGCCTTTCTCGACCCTCGGCTGGCCCGCAGACGCGCCGGAAGTGCAGCGTTACTACCCGACCAATGCGCTGGTGACCGGCTTCGACATCATCTTCTTCTGGGTCGCCCGCATGATGATGATGGGCCTCCACTTCATGAAGGAGGTGCCATTCTCGACCATCTACATCCACGCCCTCGTCCGCGACGAGAAGGGCGCCAAGATGTCGAAATCAAAGGGCAACGTCATCGATCCGCTCAGCCTGATCGACCAATATGGTGCGGACGCGCTGCGCTTCACGCTGGCCGCGATGGCCGCACAGGGACGCGACATCAAGCTCGCCACCAGCCGTGTCGAGGGCTATCGCAATTTCGCGACCAAGCTCTGGAATGCGTCGCGCTTCGCGGAGATGAACCACTGCGCCGTGCCCGAGGGTTTCGAGCCGGCCAAGGTCAAGGAGACGCTGAACCGCTGGATCGCGCATGAGAGCGCGCACACCACGCGGGAGGTGACCGAGGCGATCGAGGCCTATCGCTTCAACGACGCCGCCGGCAGCATCTATCGCTTCGTCTGGAACGTCTATTGCGACTGGTATCTCGAGCTCGCAAAACCCGTGCTGCTCGGTCCCGACAGCCCTGCCAAGGCCGAGACCCGCGCCATGGTGGCATGGGCACGCGACGAGATCCTGAAACTGCTGCACCCCTTCATGCCCTTCATCACCGAGGAGCTGTGGGAGGTGACGGCCAAGCGCGACGGTCTGCTCGCGCTTGCATCGTGGCCGCTGAAGCCGGCCGCGCCGACGCCGGAGCAGCTTGCGATGCTCGCGGCGACGACGGGGCCGACCGACGCGCTCGTCTCGCCGGTTTGGGTGCTGCCGATCTTCGACCATGCCGACTTCACCGATCCCGCGGCCGAGGCCGAGATCGGCTGGGTGATCGACCTCGTCGCGCAGATCCGTTCGGTGCGCGCCGAGATGAACATTCCGCCGGCGACCCTGACGGCGCTGGTGCTCGCAGGCGCCTCGGCCGAGACGAAGGAGCGCGCGCCGCGCTGGAGCGACGTCATCAAGCGCATGGCCCGGCTGTCGGACATCGCCTTCGCCGACCGTGCGCCCGACGGCGCGGTCCAGCTCCTGGTGCGCGGCGAGGTGGCTGCGCTGCCGCTGAAGGGCGTGATTGACGTCGCCGCCGAGCGCACGCGTCTCGACAAGGAGATCGGCAAGGCCGACGCCGACATCAAGCGCGCCGAGTCCAAGCTGGCGAACGAGAAATTCGTCGCCAACGCGGCCGAGGAGGTGGTCGAGGAGGAGCGCGAGAAGCGCGGGGCCGCGCTCGCCCGCAAGGCCAAGCTGCTCGAGGCGCTGGAGCGGCTCAAGCAGGCGTCGTGAGACGCCCGTCATTCCGGGATGGTCCGAAGGACCAGACCCGGAATCTCGAGATTCCGGGTTCGGCTCTTCGAGCCGCCCCGGAATGACCATCAGCGAGGGAACGGCTTGCTCAAAAACTTCGAGCCCCTGACGCCATAGCGCCAGGGCAGCTCGACCGCCTTGGTGATACCGATCCGGATGCCGGCCACCACCTCGACGTCCTCCGTCCGCGCATGCAGCGCGATCGGCGGCCGGTCCAGCGGCAAGGCATTGTGCGCGATGGTGATGCCGAGCGCTTCGGTCAGCTTGCCCGGGCCCGAGCACAACGCGTGCAAATCCTGGAGATGGCGCCGCCGACGCATCGCGGCGATGCCGTGGGTCGGCTCCAGCGCGCGGATCAGCACGGCGCTGGCCGAGCCTTCCTCCTCGCAGACGAAGTTCACGCACCAGTGGATGCCGTAGGAGCGGTAGACATAGGCAAAGCCGGGCGGGCCGAACATCACCTGGTTCCGCGGCGTCGGGCCTCGATAGGAGTGCGCCGCCGGCTCGGTATGATGATAGGCCTCGACTTCGACAACGAGGCCGCCGACGCCATCGACCAGCATGGTCGCACCGATCAGGTCGGGCGCGACCTCGTGGACGCTGCGTGCGAAAAAGGCACGCTTCAGGGCTTTGCCGAGCCGGGGGGTAGAGGTCTTCGAGACTGGAGCCATTCGAGGTGAGAATCGCCAGAGAACAGAGCAGGATATTGCCCATATCTGCCATGTTCCCTGAAGCGGGGCGAGCCGGGTTGCGATGCCCGGCCAGACCGACTAGGTAGGACTTGGTCAGACCGGACACCCCATGGTCGTTATTGTCGATACCATCTCGAACCCGCTGCGCCCACGTCACCCCGAAAAGGTGAATCGGCCCGATTCCGCTTCGCCGCCGAAGCCGGACTGGATCCGCGTACGCGCGCCCAACACCCGCGGCTATGCCGACACCCGCAACATCGTGCGCGCCAACGGCCTGCACACGGTGTGCGAGGAGGCGGGCTGCCCGAATATCGGCGAGTGCTGGGACAAGAAGCACGCGACCTTCATGATCATGGGCGACACCTGCACCCGCGCCTGTGCGTTCTGCAACGTCAAGACCGGCATGCCGAACGCGCTCGACGCGGCCGAGCCGCAGAACGTTGGTGAGGCCGTGGCCAAGCTCGGCCTTGCCCATGTCGTCATCACCTCCGTCGACCGCGACGATCTCGCCGACGGCGGCGCCGATCATTTCGCCCAGACCATCCGCGCGATCCGCGCCGCGTGCCCCTCGACCACGATCGAGATCCTGACACCGGATTTCTTGCGCAAGGAGGGGGCGCTGGAGGTCGTCGTCGCGGCGAAGCCCGACGTGTTCAACCACAATCTCGAGACCGTGCCGTCGTGCTATCTCACCGTGCGGCCGGGCGCGCGCTATTTCCATTCGATCCGGCTGCTGCAGCGGGTCAAGGAGCTCGATCCCACCATCTTCACCAAGTCCGGCATCATGGTCGGCCTCGGCGAGGAGCGCCACGAGGTGCAGCAGGTGATGGACGATCTGCGTTCGGCCGACGTCGATTTCCTGACCATCGGGCAATATCTCCAGCCGACCCGCAAGCATCACGCCGTGATGCGTTACGTGCCGCCGGACGAGTTTTCGTCCTACGAGAAGGTCGCCTACACCAAGGGCTTCCTGATGGTGTCGGCGAGCCCGCTCACCCGTTCGTCGCATCATGCCGGCGAGGATTTTGCGAAACTGAAGGCCGCGCGGGCAGCAAGCGCCCGCTGAATCGCCATGCCCAATTTTTCGAGCAAGCGCCGTGTCGATCACAGCGCGTCCGAGATGTTTGATCTGGTCGCCGACGTCGAGCGCTACCCGGAATTCGTGCCGCTGTGCAGCGCGCTGAAGGTCCGTCAGCGCATGGCGAAACCCGACGGCACCGAGGTGCTGGTCGCGGACATGACGGTGTCGTTCAAGCTGGTCAGGGAATCCTTCACCAGCCGCGTGACGCTCGACCGCGCCAATTTGAAGATCCTGGTCGAATATCTGCAAGGTCCCTTCAGCAATCTGGAAAACCGTTGGACGTTTGAGCCCAAAGGTGAGGGCGTGTGCGACGTCGGTTTCTTTCTCGCGTACGAGTTCAAGAGCCGCATGCTGGCGCTCCTGATGGGCTCGATGTTCGACGCGGCGTTCGCGCGATTTTCCATCGCGTTCGAGAAGCGGGCGGATGCGATCTACGGAAGGCGGAAGCTGGCGTCGTCGTAGTGGACGGGCACGCTCTCTCCTCCGTCATTGCGAGGAGCCCTTGCGACGAAGCAATCCAGAATCCCTCCGCGGAGAGACTCTGGATTGCTTCGCTGCGCTCGCAATGACGATGGGGAGGCAGGCGTGCCAAAATTTCAATCCACCGCCTTCACGATATCCGGCGGCTGCGAGGCATAGTACGCTGCGGCATGCTCGATCTCCTGCGGCGTCATCGCACGCGCGATGTTGCGCATCTGCTGACTGATGTCGTTACGGCGCTCACCGGTGGCGAAGGCCTGCAGTTGTGCCTTCATGTAGGCCTCGGACTGGCCTTCGAGCCACGGGCTGCCGGTTTTGTTGTCGAGGCTGCCATGGCAGGCGCCGCAGGGCGCGATGCCGCGCATCGGTGCGCCGTAGATCACGATGTTTGGCTTGGGCAATTGCGGCGTCGGGTGATAGGCCGGCAGCCGCGGCAGGTAAGCGTAATAGTTCGAGAGATCTGCGATCTCCTGGTCCGTCAAATTGACGGCGAACGGCGACATCACGGCATTGGTGCGCGCGCCCGTGCGGAAATCGTGCAGCTCCTTGTAGATCACGGCAGCATATTGACCCGCAAGATTGGGCGAGTCCGCGCGGCTGACACCCGTCGGGCCATGACAGATCGCGCAGCGCTGCGCCAACGTGGCACCGCGGCCGATCGCCTCCTGGCTCGGGCGCGACAGCGTGTTCGACGTCAGCACGACTCCCGACAGGCGCTTGATCTGCTCCGGCGCAGTCACGCTTGCCGCGCGTTGCGGCACACCGGCCGCGCTGCAGATCGCGTCCCAGACATTGGCGAACTGAACCCAGGGCTGTGCGAAAGGCAGCACGATAAAGCCCGCAATCGCCGTCACGACGAAGAACGCGGCCGTGATGCCGACACTCGTCTTGAAATGACGATTGGTGAGGGTGAAGAGCTCGCGCGCACTCATCACTGCGCTCCCACATAGACGGCGGGCACCGACGTGCCCTCGCTCAGCGCCAGATTCAGGATCGGATAGCCGTAATTGGTGAGGGTCAGCGCGATCATCAGCGCCACCCACAGCGCGTGGGTGTTGAGCGCGACCGGGACCGTTGTGGGCTGGTGCACGGCCAGCGCAAAGCGATAGGGGCCGGCGTCGACCAGCGGCGCACGCATGCCGCGGGCCAGGATAACGATGAACATGATGCCCGACGCCAGCAGGATGAAGCCGCCGATTGCCGAGAGGGTGACCGAGAGTGCCTGCGGAGCGATCGCGGGATCGCCGAAGTCGAAATAGGCCATGCGGCGCGGCATCCCGAGAATGCCGACCCAATGCCAGGGAAAGGTCGTGACGATCATGCCGATGAACCACAGCCAGAGCTGGGTGCGGATCAGGCGGAGATCGATCAGCTCGCGCCCGGTCAGATGCGGCCACAGATCATATGCGATTGCAAAATACATGATCACGATGGCGCCGCCGAAAATCAGGTGGAAATGGCCGGTGATCCACTGCGTGTTGTGGATCGACGCATCGAGCTGATAGCTCATGTTGATGAGGCCGCCGGCGCCGCCGAAGCCGAGCATGACGAAGGAAAAGGCGAGGGCCAGCATCATCGGGTTGTCCCAGGGCAGGGCCCTGATCCAGCCGAACATGCCGCGGCCGCCGCGCAGGCGCGCCGCGATCTCGACGGAGGCGCAGATCGTGAACACGGTCAGCAGCGTAGGCAGCGCGACCAGCGCGGTGAAGGCCGAATGAATGAACTTGAAGCCGGCGCCGACCTGCGGATCGGCAAAGGTGTGGTGCATGCCGATAGGCATGGCGACCACCAGGAACAGGATGAAGGAGATCCGCGCCATGCTGTCGGAATAGATGCGGCCGCCGATCGCGCGCGGGACGATGGTGTAATAGGCGATGTAGGTCGGCATCAGCCAGAAATAGACGATGGCGTGCAGCGTCCAGGAGAAGAACACGCGCGCAAGGCCGGCGTCGATGGTGGCCTTCAGCCCAGCCGCGACCGGAATGATCTGCAGCAGCAGCTCGAGCGCTGCCCCGACCGCGGTCCAAGCCCACAGATACGAGCCCGCGACATTGGCGAACATCGCCAGCGGCACCGGCGCGCCGGGATGGGCCCTGCGCCAGACGCGCAGATTGACCGACATCAGCGCGACCCAGATCCAGGAGCCGACCACGACCAGCACGACGCCGAGATAGTAGAAGACGTTGCCGATCAGCGGCGGATAGAAGGTGTAGAGCACCGAGGCGCGGCCGAGCCCGACCGGGACCATTGCCATGATCGCGCCGACCACAATCAGCCAGAATCCCGCCCAGGCCCAGCGCACACCGACCAGCCGCTGCTGCAGCGCAGACTCGCTGATGGCGTAGCCGAAGCCCATCGCGACCAGGGTCGGGAAGACGTAGCCCATCACCGTGCCGTGCGCGGTCAGCGAACGGTAATAGAGCTCGGGATTGGACAGCCAGGTGCCGATCGGGCTGCGGATGAACATTTGCCAGGCGCCGAGCGTGAGCGCGATGCCGAACACGGCGAAGGCCAGCCAGAAATGGGCGAGGATGAGCTTTCTATTGACCAACACAGCTCAGCCTCCCGCCACCCTTCGCGCGGTTCGCGAAGTCCGTCTTGTCGATCACCTTGACCTTGCCCCACATGCCCTCGTGGCCGAAGGAGCAAAACTCCTGGCAGGGCATCAGATAGTCGCCGCTCTTCGTGAAGCGCATGAGCTGCTCGGAGATGTAGCCCGGCACCAGCATGGTGTTGACGTTGGTGCCCTGGATCAGGATGCCGTGGACGACGTCGGCGCTGGTGGCGCGCAGCGTGATCGGCGTGTCCACGGGCACCACGATGCAGGCCGGCGTGAAGGAATATTGCTGCCCGATCGCGCGCACCGTCACATTGCCATTGGCCTCGAGCACGCTGCCGAGATTGCTTTCGACGAACTCGCCGGTCAGATGCAGCCGCGAGGGATCGGTGGTCTCGACGCGCGGTTGCGGCATGGTCGCGCGATGGATGCCGGCGAATGCCGCCAGCAACGCCATCATCACGACGATGATCACCGCGATGGTAGCCCAGCGCCGCTCGACGCGGGCTGCGACCTCGGCGCTGTCGCTGCCGTTGCTGTGGGCTCCCTCGACGCTCATTGCAGCGAGCCGCGCGGCAGGAACACGAACAGATAGAAGGCGAACCACATCGCGACCACGCAGGCCGTGGCGATGCCGGCGACCACGATCGCGCCCGACGGGCCCTGCGCCACGACCTCTTCGATCGCCTGGTCGGCGGCGGCTGGGCTGGTCGGCGGATCGGAGTTGAACATGGGGGCCCTCAGTTCAGCGGTGCAGAGCGCAGCTCGTTGGCCTCGCGCGCCGAGACCGGCGTGCCGCGATTGCCCCAGGCGGTGCGGATGTAGGAGACGACGGCGGCGACCTCGTTGTCGGAGAGGAGGCCGGCGAAGGGCGGCATGCCGTAGGGCATCGGGTTGCCCTTGGTGCCAGGCGGATAGCCGCCATTGAGCACCATGCGGATCGGGTTGACCGCTGACTGCATCTCGATCGATTGGTTGTTCGCAAGTGGCGGCCAGTGCGGCGGCTTGCCCTCGCCCTGGGTGCCATGACAGCTCGCGCAATTCTTGTCGTAGACAGTCTTGCCGAGGCTGATCAGAAGGCTGCTCTCGCTGGTCGGCAGCGCCGAGCTCGCGGCCGGCGGAGGCGAGGGCTCCGCGATACCCTTGAGGTAGACCGCCATCGCCCTGGTGTCTTCGTCCTTGAGATATTGCAGGCTGTTGTGCACGACCTCGGCCATCGGGCCGTAAACCACGCCGCGCGTGGAGACGCCGGTCTGCAGCAAATCCGTGATGTCCTTGATGCTCCAATCGCCGAGCCCGGCCTCACGGTTTGACGTCAGCGAGGGCGCGTACCAGTTCTGCATCGGGATCAGGCCGCCTTTGAAGGCGTCCGATTGCGAGGTGCCGCCGAGCGCGTTGATCGGCGAATGGCACATGCCGCAATGGCCGAGGCCCTCGACCAGATAGGCGCCGCGATTCCATTCCGCCGATTTTTTCGGATCGGGCTTGAACTCGCCCTCGCTGAAGAACAGCGTGCGCCAGCCGAGGATGAGCTGGCGGTTGTCGTAAGGGAAACGCAATTCGTGCGGCTTGTTCTTCTGGTTCACCGGCGCAACCGAGCGCAGATAGGCGAAGATCGCATTGCTGTCGGCGCGCGTGACCTTGGTGTAGGACGCAAACGGCATCGCCGGGTAGATCAGCCCGCCATCGGGAAAGCGGCCGCTGTGCATGGTCTTGTAGAAATCGTCGGCACTCCACTTGCCGATGCCCGTCTCGGGATCGGGCGTGATGTTGGAGGTGTACAGCGTGCCGAACGGGGTCGGCATGGCACGGCCGCCGGCAAACAGACGTCCTTCCGGTGCGGTGTGGCAGGCGGTGCAGTCGCCGGCCCGGGCCAGATATTCGCCGCGTGCGATGATGTCGCCTGTCTTGTCCTTGTCCTGCGCTACTGCTGCCGTGGTGAACGCGGCGAGGGCGAGCAACTTGATGGACAGGAGCTTGATCGACAATTTGAAGCCCATCATCCGCCTCGTCAGTTGGGCTGGCTACCGCAGCCGAATGGCAGCGCGTAGGTGCCTTTCGGCACGGGGGCTGGGTTCGCGGGGGCAGGCCGCGTCGCAAGCCAGGCTGCGACGGCGGTGACGTCAGCCTCGGTCAGATGCCCGGCCACGAGCTGCATGCAATCAGGCGATTTCGCGGTGCGGGTGCCATAACGCCAGCCGCCGAGCTGGGCGCTGATGTAGTTGGCGCGCAGGCCCAGCAGGCCGGGGATGCCCGGCTGCATGCCCGTCAGTCCCGGGCCATGACAGCTCACGCAAGCCGGAATGTTGCGGCCGGCATCGCCGCTGGTGGCGAGCAGCTCACCGTGCGCCAGGACGTCCTTGCTCACTTCGCTGGGCGCGGGCTGTGGCAGGGGCGGGTGCTCGCTGGCAAAATATTCCGCCATCGCCTCTAGATATGGATCGGGCAGGAACTCCAGCAGATAATTCATCGGCGGGTATTTGCGCCGGCCGCTGCGGAAGGCGAGGAGCTGGTTGTAGAGATAGCCAGCCGGCTTGCCAGCAAGACGCGGAAAATAGACGTCGCTGGTGCCTTCGCCCTTGTTGCCATGACACGGCGTGCAGGCCTCCACCCGCGCCGCCATCGTATCCGGGGGCTGGTTGGCGGGTTGCGCGGCCGCACCATCAAAGGCGCTCAGGATGGCAATGGCGATTGCCGGAGCAGTGAAGCGAGCGAACACGCCGTCGCCCTCCAGAAAACAGGACGGGTTGATTCCCGGCCGCAACGTAGAGCATCATTATTGCGCCAATAATTTTCCCACGCCAAGTTCTGACAGATGCCACGACGTTTGGTCGCGGTTTGATGTCTGCGATCCCGATCGGATTCGACAAAGTTTGCGTGCTTTTTGAAAACTGGACATAACGCTGCGGCCTCGCGACAGTTCCTGCCCGAGTCTGCGTGTGCGTATCGCCCTCCTCGTCAGAGGGCGCAGGGAAGGCCGGGTGCCGGCTGGCACCCACGGTCCACTGTGCGAAGGTTGCACTACAAGAGGCTGCACAGCGGCATACAGGTGAAGCCCAACACACGGCCTTCCCTGCGCAGTGGTTTGACGGCTTATGCCGAGCTCTCCCCGGGGAGCGATGCACTATTGCCCCCGTCGCCTTGCGGATGGCTGATGCGCCTGCCCGGTCGGGCAGCCCACATCACCACAAGACTTGACGCACAGACCCCGGGCGTCAGGACGACACGGTTTTGCCGTACGCTGTCAACACCGGTCGTGTGCGCGACGCCATCGCTCACGGTTTCCCGCCCTGCGAAGCCCTTCGCGCCGATGCTGCCCGCGTCCACCGCAGCTCACCCCACGTTTCGTGACGATCGCGATACGCCCCTCTGACCGGGGTGAGGTGGCGACAAGATGCGATTAATCAGAATTTCTGTAAAGGCGAATATTTTCGCGCGAGCGGATTGACCTGTCGTTTGGGTGTTTTGCCCGTCGGGCGACGCAAGGTCTTGTAGCCCGGATGGAGCGCAGCGTAATCCGGGGCCTTGTATCCGCGGAACGAATCCCGGATTGCGCTTCGCTCCATCCGGGCTACGGCACTCGCGGCGGCGTGATGAGGGCTTGGTGATCCTGCGCGGGATATCGTAGAAGCGATCCGAACAGGAGAGTCTAAACAGGAGACTTGGGCGTGATGGTGGGCAACACGAACGTTCGGGCTGGCCAGTGCCATTGCGGCACCGTCCGTTTCGAGGCCACGCTCAGCGACGGCTTCAATTCGATCCGCCGCTGCACCTGCTCCTACTGCCGCATGCGCGGCGCCGTCGTCGTCATGGCGGAGATGGGCGGCATCAAGTTCCTCCAGGGCGAGGATGTGCTCACAAGCTACCGCTTCCATACCGGATCAGCGCAGCACTTCTTCTGCTCCCGCTGCGGAATCTACACGCACCATCAGCGACGATCCGACCAATCTCTCTATGCCGTCAACGTCGCCTGCCTGGACGGGGTGAGCCCATTCGATTTCACCGAGGTGCCGGTCATGGATGGCATCAATCACACCAACGACACTGGTCAGCCGACGCGGCGGGCCGGCACGCTCCGCTTCATTCCGGCTGACTGAGGGCGGGGTTGCATGGCTCAGCCGCGCGGCGACCGCGGAGTCCTGCGCTTCACGGCGTGCCGGCGCGGCGAGCGTGTCACGCGGGGGCGCAGGCGGGTTACGGCGGCTTCACGGCGCGGCTTGGCCTGGACTGGGCCGCGGGCGAGATCCATCAGCATGCGCAGCGCCTCGACCACAGAGCGCTGACGCACGGCGGTGCGGCCGATGGCGCCAAAGCGATGCTCGCGGTGAACGATACGTCCGTCGCGCGCGGCGGCAGCGAAGTGGACGAGGCCCACCGGCTTGCCCGGCGTGGCGCCGCCGGGGCCGGCAATGCCGGTGATGGCGACCGCAAGATCGACGCCGGCACGCTCCAGCGCGCCGATCGCCATCGCGGTCGCGGTCTCCTTGCTCACGGCGCCGAAGTTGGTGAGCGTGCTTGCCTCGACCCCTAACATCGCGCGCTTGGCGTCGTTGGAATAGGTGACGAAGCCGCGATCGATGACGTCGGACGAACCGGGGATGTCGGTCAGCGCGCCGGCAACCAGGCCGCCGGTGCAGGATTCGGCGGTCGCGATCGTGAGCTTGCGCATCCGGCACAAATCGAGCAGCGAGCGGGAGAGTGCGCGTGCGTCGCTGCCGGCCATGGCCTAGACACTCCAGGGCAGGCGGATGGTGGCGCTCGCGGTGGCCGCGATGCCTTCCTCGCGGCCGGTGAACCCGAGCCGCTCGCTGGTGGTCGCCTTGACCGCAACGCGGGAGATGTCGACGCCGGAAATCTCGGCGATGCGCGCGCGCATGGTGTCGCGCAAGGGACCGATCTTCGGCCGCTCGCAGATCATGGTGACCTCGAGATTGGCGATGCGGCCGCCGCGCTGGGTGACGCGCTCGATGGCGTATTGCAAAAACTGGTCGGAGGAGGCGCCCTTCCACTTCGCGTCGCTCGGCGGAAAGTGCGATCCGATGTCGCCGTCGGCGAGCGCGCCGAGGATGGCGTCGACCAGCGCATGCAGGCCGACATCGCCGTCGGAATGGGCCAGGAAGCCCTTGGTGTGCGGCACGCGCACGCCGCAGATCATGAGATGGTCGCCTTCGCCGAAGGCGTGCACGTCGTAGCCGGTGCCGGTCCTGATGTCGCCGAGCAGGCTGGCCAGCCGCGCTTCCTCGCGCACGAAATCCTCGGGAGTGGTGAGCTTCATATTGGCAACATCGCCTTCAAAGGTTGCAACCGTCAATCCCGCCCATTCGGCAATCGCGGCATCGTCGGTGAAATCGCTGCGTCCGTCCTTGGCCGCGCGACGATGCGCCTCGAGGATGACGTCGAAACGAAAGGATTGCGGCGTCTGCGCAATTCGCAACCGCGCCCGATCCGGCGTGTCCTCGACATTGCCGTTCTCGCCGGTGACCTTGATGGTGTCGGTGACGGGAACAACGGGGATCGCGGCGCCGGTGCGGCTGGCCGCATCGATCGCGCGGGTGATCACGCCTTCGGAAACGAAGGGGCGCGCGGCGTCGTGGATCAGGATGATGTCGGGCTTGTGCCTGGCGAGCGCTTCGAGACCGGCGAGCACCGAGGCCTGTCGGGTCGCGCCGCCACTGACCGGCGCCTCGTGGCTGAGCCCTGCGACCGCTGCCGTGAACATGGCGCTGTCGTCGGGGTTCACGACCGGCTGAACCGCGAACACGTCCGCATGACGGCTGAAGGCCTCCATGGCGCGATAGATCACCGGCACGCCGCCGATCTCGCGATATTGCTTGGGACCACCGGCGCCTGCGCGCAGGCCGCGTCCGGCCGCGACGAGGACGACTGCGGTGCGCTGTGATTTCGCCATAGGACTCAAATACTCATTTGATGATGAAGAGAGTCGGGGGGTGGGTGATTGCCGCATGCCTCTAGCACGGCAGGCCCGCAAAAAAAGGGGGTTTCCCCGGATTGTGGGAAACAGCATTTTGCTGCACTGCACTTGAAAGATTGGCAGAACTGTCTAAACTGTAGGCATGACGCTTGACTGCACAAGAATTGTGCGCAAGATAGGTCATGGCAGGCGCGATGAGGCGCTGCCAACGTAACGAGACCCCTGTGACCGGCTCGGCAGTATCAGGCTTTAAGCCATTGAAGATAGGCGATATTGACGTCGCCACCCCGGTCTTCCTGGCGCCGATGTCGGGGGTGACTGACTCACCCGTCCGCCGGCTGGCCGCGGAGTTGGGCGCCGGTCTCGTCGTGTCCGAAATGACGGCCAGCGACGAACTCGCCACCGGCCATCGGATGTCCCGGTTGCGCTGCGAAGCCACGGGGATCGGTCCGCACGTGGTCCAGCTCGCCGGTTGCGAGACGCATTGGATGGCGGAGGGCGCCCGGATCGCCGAAGCTGAAGGCGCCGACATCATCGACATCAACATGGGCTGTCCGGCCCGTCACGTCACCGGCGGCCAGTCCGGTTCCGCCTTGATGCGCGACCTCGACCACGCCGTCAGCTTGATCGAAGCGACGATCGCGGCGGTGAAGGTGCCGGTGACGCTGAAGATGCGGCTCGGCTGGGACGATCGTACACGCAACGCGCCGGAACTGGCGCGGCGCGCGCAGGCATCAGGCATCAAACTCGTCACCGTGCACGGCCGCACCCGCTGCCAGTTCTACAAGGGCGAGGCCGATTGGGATGCGATCCGCGCCGTGCGCGAGGCCATCACCATTCCGCTCGTCGTCAATGGCGACATCACGACTTACGAGAAGGCGCTCGCGGCGTTAGAGGCCTCCGGCGCCGATGCCGTGATGATCGGCCGCGGCGCGCAGGGCCAGCCCTGGCTGCCCGGTGAGATCGGCCGCCGCCTGAAGGGCGGGGCGGCGGAAGCCACGCCGTCGCTCGAGACGCAGCTGCATTATGTTCGCACGCTTTATGAAGGCGTCTGCGCGCTCTACGGCCTGCGCGTCGGACTGCGGCACGCGCGAAAACATCTGGGCTGGGCCCTCGACGTCGCCGCCGATGTGAGCCGTGCGCCGGCCGAGAAGCTGAAATCCTGGCGCCAGAAAATCCTCACCTCGGAGGATCCGCGCCTTGTCCACCGGTCACTGCAAGATGCCTTCGACGACTTCGCATGGAGCGCCGCTGCATGAGCTCAGTTGCTGAACATCGTCGGCCGTTTCCGTCCGACAGCGATGCCATCCTGGACGCACTGCCCAATCCCATGCTCATGATCGGGCCGGACGGCAAGATCGTTGCCGCCAACATCGCAACCGAAGCCTTCTTCGATATCTCGACGCAGTTCTTGAAGCGGCAGTCGCTGAAAGAGCTGGTGCCGTTCGGCAGCCCGTTGCTGGCGCTGATCGACCAGGTGCGTTCGTCGAACGCACCGGTCAACGAGTACAAGGTCGATCTGGGCACGCCACGCATGGGCGGAGACCGCCAGGTCGATCTGCACGTTGCCCCCGTCACGGAACGGCCCGGCCATATCGTGGTGATGCTGCAAGAGCGCTCCATCGCCGACAAGATGGACCGCCAGCTCACCCATCGCAGCGCCGCGCGCTCGGTGATCGCGCTCGCCGCGATGCTGGCGCATGAGATCAAGAACCCGCTCTCCGGCATCCGCGGCGCGGCGCAGCTCCTGGAGCAGCAGGCCTCCTCGGAAGACCGCATGCTGACGCGGCTGATCTGCGACGAGGCCGACCGCATCGTGACGCTGGTCGACCGCATGGAGGTGTTCGGCGACGAACGCCCCGTGGTGCGCGGCCCCGTCAACATCCATTCGGTGCTCGATCACGTCAAACGGCTGGCGCAGTCCGGCTTTGCCCGCAACATCCGCTTCGTCGAGGACTACGATCCCTCGCTGCCGCCGGTGCTGGCGAACCAGGACCAGCTCATCCAGGTGTTCCTCAACCTCGTGAAGAACGCCGCCGAAGCGCTGATCGACGTTCCCGACGGCGAAATCCAGCTCACCACCGCGTTCCGCCCCGGCGTGCGCCTGTCAGTCCCCGGTCAAAAATCCCGTGTATCCCTGCCGCTCGAATTCTGCGTGAAGGACAACGGGCCAGGCGTGCCGGACGATCTTCTACCCAACCTGTTCGACCCCTTCGTCACCACCAAGCAGACCGGCTCGGGTCTGGGCCTCGCATTGGTCGCAAAGATCATCGGGGATCACGGGGGCATCATCGAATGCGAATCTCAGCCGCGGAAGACCACCTTCCGCGTGCTGATGCCGATGTATTCCACATCGGTGAAACATGCCGATCAAAGCAGTCGCGACGGCTCTGCCGGGAAGTCGTCGTCTGCGTCACAGGGGGCAAAATGAGGATTAACGATGCCCGCAGGTAGCATTCTCGTTGCTGATGACGACACCGCCATCCGCACGGTTCTCAACCAGGCACTATCCCGCGCCGGCTACGAAGTGCGGCTGACCGGCAATGCCGCGACGCTGTGGCGATGGGTCAGCCAGGGGGAGGGCGATCTCGTCATCACCGACGTGGTGATGCCCGACGAGAACGCGTTCGACCTGTTGCCGCGGATCAAGAAGATGCGGCCGAATTTGCCCGTCATCGTCATGAGCGCGCAAAACACCTTCATGACGGCAATCCGCGCCTCCGAGCGCGGCGCCTATGAATATCTGCCGAAGCCCTTCGACCTGAAGGAGCTGATCGCCATCGTCGGCCGCGCGCTGGCCGAGCCGAAGGAGCGGGTCTCGACGCCTAACGAGGACGCCGAGATGGAGGCGATCCCGCTGGTCGGCCGCTCGCCGGCGATGCAGGAAATCTATCGCGTGCTGGCGCGCCTGATGCAGACCGACCTCACCGTGATGATCACGGGCGAGTCCGGTACCGGCAAGGAGCTGGTGGCGCGCGCGTTGCACGACTACGGGAAGCGCCGCAACGGCCCGTTCGTCGCGGTCAACATGGCGGCGATCCCGCGCGACCTGATCGAATCCGAACTGTTCGGCCATGAGCGCGGCGCGTTCACCGGCGCCAACACCCGCGCTTCCGGCCGGTTCGAGCAGGCCGAGGGCGGCACGCTGTTCCTGGACGAGATCGGCGACATGCCGATGGAGGCGCAGACCCGCCTGCTGCGCGTGCTTCAGCAGGGCGAATACACCACGGTCGGCGGCCGCACCCCGATCAAGACCGACGTGCGCATCGTCGCGGCCTCCAACAAGGATCTGCGCGTCCTGATCCAGCAGGGCCTGTTCCGCGAAGATCTGTTCTTCCGCCTCAACGTGGTGCCGCTACGGCTGCCGCCCTTGCGCGAGCGCATCGAGGATCTGCCCGATCTGATCCGTCATTTCTTCGCGCTCGCCGAGAAGGACGGATTGCCGCCGAAAAAGCTCGACACGCTGGCGCTGGAGCGGATGAAGCAGCACCGCTGGCCGGGCAACGTGCGCGAGCTCGAGAACCTCGCCCGCCGCCTCGCGGCGCTCTATCCGCAGGACGTGATCACGGGCTCCGTCATCGACGGCGAGCTGGCGCCACCCACGGTCAGCCCGGGTGCCGCAGTCCAGCATGGCGTCGACAATCTCGGCGGCGCCGTGGAAGCGTATCTCTCCTCGCACTTCCAGGGCTTCCCGAACGGCGTGCCGCCGCCGGGCCTCTATCACCGCATCCTGAAGGAGATCGAGGTGCCGCTGCTCACGGCCGCGCTCGCCGCCACCCGCGGAAACCAGATCCGTGCGGCCGATCTGCTCGGCCTCAACCGCAACACGCTGCGGAAGAAGATCCGGGATCTCGATATCCAGGTGTATCGGAGCGGAGGCTAGCTCCCAACAACGGACGGTGGCTCAGCTCCCCCTACCAAGCGGAGCTGAGCCTGTCCGGATCGCGCTGGCCGTTGTGGCTGACGCGGTGAGCAGAAGTCCCGATGGGACCGAAATGTTCCGCAGGAACATTCAAATGGTGATTTCAGCGGCGGGACGCGGCCTCACACCTATCTGACAAATCGGCCTGCTACCTGTATCGCGCTGGCGACGTTCGCATTGGGCTCCTGGACCCCGACACCATTGACCAGCAGGTCCGCTGCCACGATCAGCAGCAGCACGGCCGACACCATCATTGCGAGAAAGAACCTGTGCATGGTGGTCAAGCCGCCGGGGCCGAAATCCGTTCCCGTCCTCCGGCATATCGCTGTGGATGCGCGGGTCGGTCGCGGCGGGGGCGCCGCGGAATTGTCGCAATTCGGCAACAATGTGGTACGAATACATCAGTATCCGCCCGCTGCGGACCCCGTTTTCAGCACCCATTGCCGGAATGACCAGCGCAGACACCTCGGCCGCATCCTTTGACACGGCCCCAGCAGAAGAGCCCCGGCGTTGGTCGGCGCGACGCTGGCTGGCGCCGTTCGCCGTGGCCCTGGCCCTGCTGTCGGCCTTGCTCACCTTCCTGGTCCTGACCGGCCTCACCAGCATCGAACTGACGCCGCAAGTTGTCCGTTCGTTCTATCTGAGCAACGCAGCCACCATCCTGCTGCTGGTCGGCATCATCATCCGCGAGCTCTGGCAGTTGATCCTGGCGCGCCGGCGGGGCAGGGCGGCGGCGCGCCTCCATGTCCAGATCGTCAGCCTGTTCTCGATCGTGGCGGTGCTGCCGGCGGTGCTGGTCGCCGTCGTCGCCAACGTCACCATCGAGCGCGGCCTCGACCGCCTGTTCTCCGGCCCGACCAAGGAGGTGATCCAGAATTCGCTGACGATCGCGCGGGCCTACATGCAGGACCACGCGCAGCTGATCCGGGGCGACATTCTCGGCATGGCCAACGACATAGCCCACGCGCGGCCGCTCTACGACCAGGATCGCCGCTCTTTTCGCGAATTGCTGACGTCCAGCGCCGCCTCCCGCAACCTGCCGGGCGCGATGATCATCGACAAGAACACCAACATTCTCGAATCCGCCGACACCGGCATGCGGCTGGCCTATTCGCCGCCGGCGCCGGACTTCCTCAGCAACGTCAACGAATCCGAGCCCGAGATCGCGGTGCTGCCCGATGCGAGCTTCGTCGCCGCGGTGGTCCGCTTGCGCGCCTTCAGCGACACCTTCCTGTATGTCGCACGGCCGCTCGATCCCAACGTGGTCCAGCAGCTCAAGCAGACCGAGGTCAGCGTCGCCGAATATGCCCAGATCGAGTCGCGCCGGCTCGGCATCCAGGTCGCGTTCGCGCTGATGTTCGCGGTGATCGCGCTGACCATCCTGATGGCCTCGGTGCTGATCGGCCTCAACTTCGCCAACTCGCTGGTCTCGCCGATCCGGCGGCTGATGAATGCGGCCCAGACGGTCTCGACCGGCGATCTCCATGTGAAAGTGCCGGTGCACCAGTCGGAAGGCGACCTCGCCCAGCTGGGTGAGACCTTCAACAAGATGACGGAGGAGTTGCGCAGCCAGCGTGACGAGCTCGTCAACGCCAGCGATCTCATCGACAGCCGCCGTCGCTTCATCGAGGCGGTGCTGTCGTCGGCGAGCGCCGGCATCATCGGCGTGGATAATTCAGGCAGCGTCGGGATTCTCAACCGTTCCGCCGAAAAGCTGATCGGGCACTCCGAAGCCGAGACGCTCGGCCATCCGCTCTCCGACGTGCTGCCCGAGCTCGAAGAGATGATGAAGACGGCGCGGGAAGGGACCCAGCGCCTGGTGCAGGGGCAGATCACGATCACGCGGGACGGGCAGGAACGCAATCTGTCGGTCCGCGTCAGCGCCGAGAAGACCAGCCAGCCGCACGACAGCTACATCATCACGCTCGACGACATCACCGAACTGGTCTCGGCGCAACGCACCTCGGCCTGGGGCGACGTCGCGCGCCGCATCGCGCATGAGATCAAGAACCCGCTGACCCCGATCCAGCTCTCCGCCGAGCGTATTCGCCGCAAATTCGGCAAGGACATTACCGAGGGCAAGGACAAGCAGATCTTCGAACAGTGCACCGACACCATCGTCCGCCAGGTCGACGATATCCGCCGCATGGTCGACGAGTTCTCCCGCTTTGCGCGGATGCCGAAGCCGGTGATGGAAGGTGAGGACGTCGCCGACACAGTGCGGCAGGCGGTGTTCCTGATGAAGGTCGCTCACCCCGAGATCGATATCGAGGCCGAGTTTAGGGAAGACCCGCTGCGCGCCCAGTTCGACCGGCGGCTGATCTCGCAGGCCGTCACCAACATCGTCAAGAACGCCACCGAGGCGATCGAGCAGGTCTCCCTCGAGGAGCTCGGCAAGGGCCGGATCGACGTCGTGGTCTCGCGCGAGGGCGAGGACGTGCTGATCGACGTCGTCGACAACGGCATCGGCCTGCCCAAGGTGGCGCGCTCGCGCCTTCTCGAGCCCTATGTGACGACACGCGCCAAGGGCACCGGCCTTGGGCTCGCGATCGTCGGTCGCGTGCTGGAAGACCATGGCGGGCGCATCGAACTGAAGGATGCCTCGGACTTCCGCGAGGGCCAGCGTGGCGCCTGGATGCGGATGCGTTTTGCGATCTCCGGCGCTCCCGCGAAAAGCGAGGGGGCCGAACCGGCAGCCGCGGCAACGGCCAAGCCGGAAATCGGTGAAACGGCCACGCAATCCGTCAAGGATCCGGAAACAAAACAGGCGGCCGCCGAAACCAAAGAGCCGGCTGAAAAGACCAATGATTCAACGAAGATCGAAGCCTCAACAGGCAGCTGAGAAAACAGGCGCGACCCATGGCAAGTGAAATTCTGATTGTCGATGATGAGGCCGATATTCGGGATCTCGTTGCGGGCATCCTCGAAGACGAGGGCTTCGTGACCCGGACCGCGCGCGACAGCGATACGGCGCTCGCTGAGATCGCCAACCGCAGGCCGCATCTGGTGTTCCTCGACATCTGGCTGCAGGGCTCCAAGCTCGACGGCTTGCAGCTCTTGGAGCAGGTCAAGAAGGACAACCCCGATCTCCCGGTCGTGATGATCTCCGGCCACGGCAACATCGAGACCGCGGTCGCCGCGATCAAGCGTGGCGCCTACGACTTCATCGAGAAGCCGTTCAAGACCGACCGGCTGATCCTGGTCGCGAACCGTGCATTGGAGAACTCGCGGCTCAAGCGCGAGGTCAAGGAGCTGAAGCAGCTCGCGCCGAGCGCAAGCTCGCTGGTCGGCCGCTCGCCCAGCATGAACCAGCTGCGCCAGACCATCGAGCGTGCGGCCAAGGCCAACAGCCGCATCCTGATCGTCGGCCCCGCAGGCGCCGGCAAGGAACTGACCGCCCGCACGTTGCACACAGCCTCGGGCCGCGCCGACGGCCCCTTCGTCGTCATCAACGCCGCTGCGATCACGCCCGAGCGGATGGAGCACGAGCTGTTCGGCATCGAACAATCCAACGGCGAGCACGCGCGCAAGCCCGGCGCGCTCGAAGAGGCCCATGGCGGCACGCTGTTCATCGACGAGATCGCGGACATGCCGCGCGAGACCCAGAACAAGATCTTGCGCGTGCTGGTCGAGCAGTCGTTCCAGCGCGTCGGCGGCAACGGCAAGGTGCAGGTCGACGTGCGCATCATCTCCTCCACCGCGCGCAACCTGGAAGAGGAGATCGCGGCCGGCCATTTCCGCGAGGACCTCTATCATCGGCTCTCGGTGGTGCCGATCCGCGTGCCCGCGCTGTCGGAGCGGCGTGAGGACATTCCGGAATTGATCGACTACTTCATGGAGCAGATCTCGGCGGGCAGCGGCCTGCCCAAGCGGCAGATCGGGCAGGACGCGATGGCGGTGCTGCAGTCGCATGTCTGGCCGGGCAATGTGCGCCAGCTCCGCAACAACGTTGAGAGAGTCATGATTCTGGCCGCGGGCGGGCCGGAGGTCATCATCACTGCCGACATGTTGCCGCAGGACGTTGGCTCCATGGTGCCGGCGATGCCGACCAGCAACAATGGCGAGCACATCATGGGCCTGCCGCTGCGCGAAGCGCGCGAAGTGTTCGAGCGCGACTATTTGATTGCACAGATCAGCCGCTTTTCAGGAAATATTTCTCGCACGGCCGAGTTTGTTGGCATGGAACGGTCGGCGTTGCATCGGAAATTGAAGGCGCTGGGCGTCGGCTAAGGCCGCGACGTCGCGGGGATAGGTGAGGAAAATCATCGATTTCCGTAGTTTTTCGGGGCAATACGGCATGGCCTGCCGCGTGAAGCGGCTTGCCTAATAAGCCCACCTGTCCTCTAATTGAACCGCTGTCCCTCCGAGGGGGATCTCATGAGGGACGGCAACCGGACGAGGACCCCGAATTTTCAAAAGAGGGCCGCAACCGGCGCAATAAAAAGAAACTCAAAGCGAGAAAAAAACAATGGCGGCAGACCGCGCACAAAACCTGCAGGACACCTTCCTAAATCACGTTCGCAAAACCAAAACGCCACTGACGATCTTTCTGGTCAACGGAGTGAAGCTCCAGGGCATCGTGACCTGGTTCGACAATTTCTGTTTGCTGCTTCGGCGCGACGGTCACTCGCAGCTCGTCTACAAGCATGCGATCTCGACCATCATGCCGGGCGCTCCGATCCAGCTGTTCGAAGGCGGCGAGGATCAGCCGGCTTGAGAGTGATCTGATTGGAACCCCGGAATTTCGACGGGGATGCCGACCGTCCGCGGTCGGCAGGGGATAAGCAGACGGGGCGGGTGCTGGTCATCGGTCCCTATTTGCGGGTGCGCGCAGGCGGTGCCGACGCGCAATCGGAAACTCATGTCCTGCGTGACGCGGAGGCCCGGCTCGACGAAGCCGCCGGCCTCGCGCGCGCGATCGATCTCGTCGTTGCCGACGCCATCATCACGCCGATCAGCCAGATCCGTCCCGCGACCTATATCGGCAAGGGTAAGGTCGAAGAGATCGCCGCGCTCGCCAAGAGCCTCGACGTCGAGCTCGTGGTGATGGATTGCGCGCTTGCGCCGATCCAGCAGCGTAATCTCGAGAAGGAGTTGCAGGCCAAGGTGCTCGACCGCACCGGGCTCATCCTGGAAATCTTCGGACGTCGCGCCAAGACCAAGGAAGGCTCGCTCCAGGTCGAGCTCGCGCATCTCAATTATCAACGTTCGCGCCTGGTGCGCTCATGGACCCATCTCGAACGCCAGCGCGGCGGCTTCGGCTTCATGGGCGGTCCCGGCGAAACGCAGATCGAAGCCGACCGCCGCCTGATCCAGGAGCGCATCTCCAAGCTCGAGGGCGAACTGAAGAAAGTGCAGGCCACACGCCGCCTGCATCGCGCTGGCCGCCAGCGCGTGCCGTACCGCGTCGTGGCGCTGGTCGGCTACACCAATGCCGGCAAGTCGACGCTGTTCAACCGCCTGACCCGCGCCGACGTGCAGGCCGCCGACATGCTGTTCGCCACGCTGGACCCGACCCTGCGCGCGCTCACTCTGCCGCATGGCGGCAAGGCGATGCTGTCGGACACCGTCGGCTTCATCTCCAATCTGCCGACGCAGCTTGTCGCCGCCTTCCGCGCCACGCTGGAGGAGGTGCTGGAAGCCGACGTCATCCTGCATGTGCGCGACATCTCGCACGACGACGCCGAAGCGCAGCAGAGCGACGTCGACGCCGTGCTGCGCCAGCTCGGCATCAATCCCGATGACTCAGGCCGCATCATCGAGGTCTGGAACAAGATCGACCGTTATGGTCCCGAACAGCGCGAAGAACTTTTGAACATCGCCGCGCGCCGCCCCGAAGATCATCCGGCGATGCTGGTCTCGGCCGTGTCGGGCGAGGGGGTCGACGCGCTGCTCGCCGCGATCGAGGAGCGCTTGGCCGCCAAGCGCATCACGCTCGACCTCTCCATCGATGCCTCCGACGGCGCCGGCATCAGCTGGCTGCACCGGAATGCCGAAGTGCTGGCGAAAGAGCTGCACGACGGCCGCTTCGCCATGACAGTACGGGTGGATGAGACCAAGCGGGATATCGTGGTGGCCAGGTTCGATGCCGTGCCGCGACTGTCCGCGTAAGCCGCGCTTGTCCCTGCAACTCAGACCCGTAGCCCGGATGGAGCGCAGCGCAATCCGGGGCCGCTAGAGTGGTTTGAAGAACCCGGATTTCGCTGCGCTCCATCCGGGCTACGGCACCTGAGTTAACGGTGGGCTTGCTTGCGTCCTTCCGGTGACGACTGCTCCTCACCCTTCGCCTCGTTCCACAACGCGTCCATCTCCGCGAGCGACGCCTGCTCCAGCGTGCGCCCCTGTGCTTCCAGCGCCCGCTCGATGAACCCAAACCGCCGCTCGAACTTTGCATTGGTCGCACGCAGCGCGGCTTCCGGATCGGCATCGACATGACGGGCGAGGTTGACCAGCGCGAACATCAGGTCGCCGGTCTCTTCCGCCAGGCCCTCGCTGTCGTTGCGATCAAGTGCGGCCTCGATCTCGTCCGCTTCCTCGCGGATTTTTGCCAGCACCGCGCGCGGATCGTTCCAGTCGAAGCCGACAGTGGAGGCCTTGCGCTGCAGCTCCATGGCGCGCGTCAGTGCGGGCTGGCCGGCCTTCACGGCCGACAGCAGCGATTTGTGTAATGGCGCTTCCTGCGGCGGCCGGCGCGCGGCGCGCTCGGCTTTCTCCTCGGCCTTGATGCGATCCCAGACCTCCTTGACGTGGGAGGAGGCGAGATTGCCGTCCTTGTCGGCGAAGACGTGAGGATGGCGCCGGATCATCTTGCGGGTGATGGCCTCGACGACATCCCCAAACGCGAACGCGTTCTGCTCCGACGCCATCTGGGCGTGGAACACCACCTGCAACAGGAGGTCACCGAGCTCCTCGCAGAGATCGTCGAGGTCGCCGCGGCTGACGGCCTCGACCACCTCATAGGCTTCCTCGATCGTATAGGGCGCGATGGTCGCAAAATTCTGCTCGAGGTCCCAGGGGCAGCCGGTCACCGGCGTGCGCAGCGCCGCCATGATCTCGATCAGGCGGGAAATGTCGCGGGAAGGGGTCATTGCGGGGCGGTCTCCTAGCTCCCAAGCCTTATGCCAAAAGCGAGCTCCCGTTCCCAGTGTGGCGCGGCGGAACAGGGTGATTTCCACCGGTTGGCGGGCCAGATTGGCGAGCCGCGTGCGCAGTGCTAAAGCGCGGCCATGAGTGACGCATATTCATCCGAAACCGCGCTGGTGCTGTTTTCCGGCGGCCAGGATTCCACCACCTGCCTCGTCTGGGCGCTGAACCGGTTTGCGCGCGTGGAGACGCTGGGATTCGATTACGGCCAACGCCACGCCATCGAGCTGGCCTGCCGCGACCGGCTGTTCGACGGCATCAAGGGCCTGCGCGTGGATTGGGCTTCCGGGCTGGGCGAGAGCCACACGCTGTCGATCCCGACGCTGGCGGCGGTTTCCGAGACGGCGCTGACGCGCGACGTTGCGATTGCGATGGGCGCCGACGGCCTGCCGAACACGTTCGTGCCCGGCCGCAATTTGGTGTTTTTGACTTTCGCCGCGGCGCTGGCCTACCGGCGCGGCATCAGTCACATCGTCGGCGGCATGTGCGAGACCGACTATTCCGGTTATCCCGATTGCCGCGACGACACCATCCGCGCCATGCAGGCCGCGCTGTCGCTCGGCATGGCCCGCAAGTTCGAGCTGCATACGCCGCTGATGTGGATCGACAAGGCTGCGACCTGGAAGCTCGCCCATGACCTCGGCGGCGACGGGCTGGTCAATCTCATCCGCGAGCAGTCGCACACCTGCTATCTCGGCGAACGCGGCGCGCAGCATGATTGGGGCTACGGCTGCGGCGAGTGCCCGGCGTGCAGCCTACGGGCGAGAGGGTGGCGGGAGTACGTGGCGGGACGGTGACACGCCTCACTCCGCCGTCATTGCGAGGAGCTCTTGCGACGAAGCAATCCAGACTACCTCTGAGGAGGGATTCTGGATTGCTTCGCTACGCTCGCAATGACGGAATATGTCGAGGCAGCTTACCGAAAATCCTCCGCCTTCAGCTCGATCGGTTTGCCGTGCGGGGTACGATCAGCCGCGTGGTCCCAGGCGTCGCGGTAGCGATGCAACGTCTCCGCAGACGCAACGCCCTTGCGCGCGACCAGGCCCTCCAGCGTGGCGAGCCAATGGAGATAGTAGGTCTCGCCCGTATCGGGATCGCCGGCCGCCTGCGCGCGCTTGATCTCGGAGGCCAGGGCTGCCGCCCATTCGGGCCAGGTGAACACGCCACATTCGTGCAGGGTCAGCGCCATCGCGAAGGCGTGCGCCTCCCAGGGTGCGCGAAACACCGGGCCGTCGTCGTCGCGCGGAATGCTCGGGATCGCTGCCGTCGCGGCAGCAGCAGCCGTGCTGCTCATCACGCGGGGTCCAGATAGGGCTCGAACGCGTCGATCGAGACTTTCGAGGTCGGATCGCCGTCCGCGCCCCAGAGATCGCCGCCCTCGAACACGACCGTGTAGAGCCATTGCGGATTCTCGCCGAGCTCCATCGCCGCCGAATCCGGAAACACGTGGCAGCCATGGTTCAGTTCGACCACGCCGACATGACCGCGCACGTAGCGCGGCAGGCGGGTGTGGGTCGCGGGATGAATGTTCTTCGCACGCACGCGGGCGCCGATGTTGAATTTGGCCGGCGCCGGGGCAGGACGGGCGAACTTGCCGCGTACCATGATGCGTTCGACCTGGCCGAGATCGAACTTGCCGTGCTTGAGCGCCTTGGCCGGCTGCATCGCGTGGCCGGCGGCGACTTCCTCCCGGGTGAGATAGCCCTTCTCGATCAGCATCTCCTCGAGCCCAAGAAACCATTTCTTGTAATAGGAGCTTGAGAGATAGACGTGCGGGGGGATCGTCTCGCGATAGAAGCGCGAGGTGTCGATGTTGAAGGCGCCGGCCGCGCCCATCGCGCGCACCATGGCGAGAACACGCGACTCCCATTCCTCGTGGAACACCGGCTCGTTCGATTCGGGCTCGACCTTGCCGAACCCATCCATGCCGCCCATGTCGTGCACGCCGTTCATGATGGCGCTCCGGGCGTCTTGGGGAAACCGGTGCCAATCATGGAATCGCGCGTGACGAGTTCTGCGAGCTGCTCCTCGCTCCAGCCTTCCGTCCCGTCGGGCCGCATCGGCAGCACCAGGAAGCGCGTCTCAGCCGTGGAGTCCCAGACCCGAATTTCCATATCCTTCGGCAGCGCGACGTCGAAATCGGCGAGCACGCCGCGCGGGTCCTTCACCGCGCGGGAGCGATAGGGCGCGGCCTTGTACCAGACCGGTGGCAGCCCCAGCATTTCCCAGGGGTAGCAGGAGCACAGCGTGCACACGACCATGTTGTGGCGCTGCGGCGTGTTCTCGACCACGACGAGGTGGTCGCCGACGCGGCTGACATGGCCGAGCGTGCCGATCGCCTTCGAGCCGTCCTCCAGCAGTGCCGTCTTGAAAGCCGGATCGCTCCAGGCCTTGGCGACGACGCGCGCGCCGTTATGGGGACCGATCCGGGTCTCATAGGCCTGGATGATGGCGTCGAGCGCGGCCGGCTCGACATAGCCTTTTTCGGTCAGGATCGTCTCGAGCGCGCGCACGCGCAGCTCGGTCTCCGACAGCTCGGAATGGTCGTGATCGTGGTGATGATGATGGTCGCTCATGGGGCGAAGATAGTCCCAGAATCCGGGCGTTGTCGAGGCGAAGACTCTGCTAACATCGCACCATGGGTTGGGCTGCAAGAACCGGAATAACCGCCGCAATCGCGGCCCTTGGCGCATTCGCGGGGCAGGATGCGCGCGCGGCGAATGGCGCCTATGCGGTCGATGCCGCCGACATTTCCGACGTCGGCTCCTGCAAGGTGGAAAGCTGGCTGTCGACGGCTTCCAACACGGATTTTTCGGCGGTCGCCAATCCCTCCTGTGTCGTCGATCCCCTCAGGCCGATCGAGCTGAGCCTGCAGACCATCGGGGCCCGGAGCGATGGCGACTGGAGCACGACGCTAGCTCCAAAAGCCAAGACGAATTTCGTCCCGACCGGAATAGGCCGATGGGGATTGTCGGCCTATGGCGGCGGATCATTCGACGCGTCGACCGGCGATGCCCTGTCCGCCTTTGTCGTCATCCCCGCGACCTTCCGCCTGTCGGAGACCACACGCATCAACGTCAACGGCGGCTGGCTCTGGGATCGCACGGTGGCTCGCCATTACCTGACCTACGGCGTCGGCTTCGATTGGAAATTCACCGACACCCTGCAATGGACGATCGAGGCGTTCGGTCAGGCCGGCGCCTCCGAGATCACAAGCGTCGTGCAGCCGCGTTTCCAGACCGGTGTCCGCTATCGTCCGAACGAGATATTCTCCCTTGATGTGATCTACGGCCGCAACATCACCGGCGAAAATGCCGACTGGATCACCATCGGGACCACGGTCCGGTTTCCGGTCCATGGAAGCGAACCCGAACATCGACGTACCGGGCATCTGTGAGCACCAAGAAGACCAAGACCAGGGGAGATTGCGTTGCCTGACTATGTGAAGATCGAGAAGGGCCTCGGGCCGGAGGGGCGGATTGGGGTGGTGCGGTTCGACCGCGGCGACGGCATCAACGCGCTGTCGCCGGAGGCGCTGCGCCAGCTCACCGCGGCCGCGCGCAGTTTCGAGGATGACGCCGCAACCTCTGTCGTGGTGCTGACAGGCAGCGCGGACACGTTCAGCGCCGGCTTCGACCTCAAGGATGCCGAAGGCCGCTCGCGCAAGGACATGGACCTCGGCACGCTGCGGCGGCATCTCAAGCTCGGACCGCGCCTGACCCACGCCTGGCAGGAGATGGAGCAGATCACGATCGCCGCCATCGAGGGCTTTTGCATCGGCGGCGGCGTAGCGCTGGCTGTCGCGCTCGACTTCCGTATCATGGGACGCGATGCCCATCTACGCGTGCCCGAGATCGGGCTCGGCATGAATATGAGCTGGCAGAGCATTCCGCGCATGCTGCACCTGATCGGCCCGGCTCGCACCAAGCAGGCGGTGATCCTGGCCGATCAGCGCATCAGCGCGGATGAGGCCTTTGAGTGGGGCCTGGTCGAACAGGTGGTCGATCCTGGCCATGCGTTCGATGCCGCGATGGAGCTTGCGCGCAAGGTGGCAGCGCAGCCGCCACTCTCCGTTGCCATGACGAAACTCACGGTCAACCGGCTGGCGCATGCGCTGGATGATCTCGCCAGCCATATGGACGTCGACCAGTTCGCCCTGGCAAGCCTCAGCGACGACCACAAGGAGGGCGTCGAGGCGTTCCTGACGCGACGCAAACCGAAGTTCAGAGGGCGGTAGAAGCCGGCTCGGGACATTGATTGCGCCGCGGACAAAACGTATACGCCGCGCTGGGACAAAAGCGGCTCGGTCAACGGCCGGTAGAACACGACGGCAATCGAGGGGGAGGGCCCATGACCACTAGCTCGCAGGCGCCTGAGGCGAAAGGGTTTCGCTGGAAGCTGATCGCGCCGCTCGCGGTGTGGCTGGTGATCTATCTGTGGCCGGTGCCGGCAGGGCTCAACGTCAATCAGTGGCACTATTTTGCCGTCTTCGCGGCCGTCATCACCGGGCTCATCCTGGAATCGATGCCGGTCGGCGCGGTCGGCCTGATCGGGCTGACGGTTGCCGGTGTCGGCGGTTATATCGATCCCGACCCGACCAAGTCGCTGCGCTGGATGCTGGCGGGCTTTGCCGAGAGCACGGTGTGGCTGATCGTCGGCGCCTTCGTGTTCTCGATCGGTTATCGCAAGAGCCAGCTGGGCCGCCGCATCGCGCTCGTGCTGGTGCAAAAGCTCGGCCGCAACACGCTCGGCCTCGGCTATGCGGTGGCGATGTCGGACTTCTTGCTGGCGCCGGCGACACCGTCCAACACCGCGCGCAGCGGAGGCATCGTCTATCCCATCATCAGCAACATCCCGCGCATCTACGGCTCCGAGCCTGGACCGACCGCCGGCAAAATCGGCACCTACGTGATGTGGACCGCGTTCGCGTCTACCGCCGTCACCAGCTCATTGTTTTTCACCGCGCTCGCGCCCAATGCGGCGGCGCTGGCTATCGCCAAGAAGACCGTCGGAATCGACGTCAGCTGGGCACAGTGGTTCTTGGGCTTTGCGCCGCTCGGCCTTCTCCTGATGGTGCTGGTCCCACTGCTCAGCTACGCGGTCTGCCGCCCCGAGGTGAAGAGCAGCCCGGAAATTTCCGAATGGGCATCGAAGGAGCTCGCGGAGATGGGCTCGATGTCGCGCAACGAGTGGATCATGCTGGCGCTGATCCTGCTCGCGATGTTCCTGTGGATCGCGGGCTCAAGCCCGGACATCCGCGTGCCGCTTCTGGGCTCGAATTTCGTCAACGCCACCACCGTCGTGTTCATCGTGATCTCGCTGATGCTGGTGACGGGCGTGATCGAGTTTGCCGACATCGTCGCGGAAAAGAGCGCCTGGGAGGTGTTCTTCTATTTCACCTCGCTGTTGACGCTGGCCTCGGGCCTCAACGAGATCGGCTTCATCAAATGGTTCGCGACCGAATATGCAAAGCCGCTCGCCGGGCTCTCGCCGTCGACCGCGATGCTTCTGCTGGTCGCGCTGTTCTTCTGGATCCACTATTTCTTCTCGAGCATCACCTCGCATGCCGCCGCCGTGCTGCCCGTGGTGCTCGCGGTCGGATCCGGCATCCCCGACCTGCCGGTCACGACGCTCGCCATGCTCTGCATGTATTCGCTCGGCCTGATGGGGGTGATCTCGCCTTACGCGACGGGGCCGGCGCCGATGTATTTCGGCAGCGGCTATATCGGCAAGGGTCAGTTCTGGGGTTTTGGGCTGATGTTCGGGGTGCTCTATTTCGCGGGGCTCCTGCTGATCGTATGGCCCTGGTTGCGGGTCACCTGAGCCGGGCGCGAGGCCAATACGGCGGCAGATGAATTTTTCTTCAGCGGGGAGAAATGTGGAAAGCTTCGTCCAACTCCCCGCAGATATCTGACATTGCCAGAGAGAGCTGAAAGGGCGATGGTGCCTGCTGCGGTGCAGCGCGCTCCAGCCGAGTCCTCATCGCGGTTTCACTCTCCGTCGCTTGATTCGACCGGTTCCCGGATGCCCCAAGGGGGCAAGCGGAACTATTGTGCATGAAGGCCGCCTCCATGAACGTCCACCCGTCGCTCGCGATCGGACCGCCGATCGAAAAGCTTGACGCCATCTCACCCGCGACTGCGCCCGACGCGATGGTCCGCTTCGAAGGTATCTCGAAAACCTATCCGGCCTATCGCGGCAAGCCCGGCGTCAATGCCCTGCAAAACATCGACTTCGCGATCCCGCGGGGTTCGATCACCGGCGTCATCGGCCGTTCCGGCGCCGGCAAATCGAGCCTGGTCCGGCTCATCAACGGGCTGGAGAGGCCGACCACGGGCCGCGTCGTCGTCGATGGCCGTGACATCTCAGCGCTCTCCGGTCGCGAACTGCGGCTCGCGCAGCGCTCGATCGGCATGATCTTCCAGCACTTCAACCTGCTGTCCTCGCGTACCGCAGCCGCCAACATTGCGCTGCCGTTGGAGATCGCCGGCTGGGCCAAGGCCGATATCCGCGCGCGCGTTGCGGAGCTGCTTACGCTTGTCGGGATCGCGGACAAGCACGACCGCTACCCGTCAGAACTCTCAGGTGGCCAGAAGCAGCGCATCGGGATCGCGCGTGCGCTCGCGACGCGGCCGAGTGTGCTGCTGTCGGACGAGGCGACCTCGGCGCTGGATCCGCAGACCACACGGGCGATCCTCGATCTGCTCGCGAACATCAACCGCGAACTGGGCGTGACCATCGTGCTGATCACCCACGAGATGTCCGTGGTACGCCAGCTCGCCAAGGACGTCGTGGTGCTCGATGCCGGCCACGTCGTCGAGAGCGGCTATGTCCCCGACATCTTCACCCACCCGAAGCATCCGATCACGCAATCCTTCCTGGCCGAAGCGATCGGAGACAGCCTGCCGGTGTCGCTGGCGAGCCGGATCGTTTCGGCGCCGCTTGCGGGCGGACAGGCGGTGATCCGCGTCCAGGTGCGAGGGGCAGGGGCCGGCGACACGCTGGTGGCGCGGCTGGCGCGCGAGCTCGGCCTCGACGTGTCGCTGCTGTCGGCCCGCATCGACGAGATCGGCGGCCAGCACGTGGGCTCACTGACGCTTGGTATCCCTCTCGGCCTGTCTGGTGGCGAGGACGCGACGACGCGCACGCTGGCCTGGCTCTCACAATATCAATTCCCCGCGGAGCGTCTCGGCTATGTCGCCTGAACTCATCAACCTCATTGTCCAGGCAACCGGCGAGAGCCTGTACATGGTCGGGCTCGCGGCGCTGATCGGCACCGCTTTTGGCCTGCCGCTCGGCGTCTTCCTCGCGACCAGCCGGAAAGGCGAGCTGTTCGGGGCGCCCGTCGTCAATCGCGTGCTCGGCATCGTCGTCAATGCGACGCGGTCCACGCCCTTCATCATCCTGGTCGTCGCTATCATCCCGTTCACGCGGCTGGTGGCTGGCACCTCGATCGGATCGACGGCGGCGATCGTGCCGTTGACGATCGCATCGGCGCCGTTCATCGCGCGCCTGGTCGAGGCCGCGATCCGCGAGGTCGATGGCGGCCTGATCGAGACCGCGTCTTCGTTCGGGGCCTCGCCGATCCAGATCGTGCTCAAGGTACTGATTCCCGAAGCGCTGCCGGGTCTTCTGCTGGCGCTGACGCTCGCGGTGGTCAGCCTGCTCGGCTATTCCGCCATGGTCGGCGCCGTCGGAGGCGGGGGCCTCGGCGATCTCGGCATCCGCTACGGCTATCAGCGCTTCATGCCGGAGATGATGCTGGCCGTCGTCGTCGTGCTGATCGCGCTGGTGCAGCTGGTGCAGAGCGCCGGCGACTATCTCGCGCGCCGGGTCAATCGCCGGCTGCGACATCGCTGACGCCGTTTCAGACATTTCGAACAAGCAGGTTCTTGTCGGTCTGGAAACATTCCAAACTTCGCGACACGACTGAGCGCATTCGTCGCACGCGTTGAGCGCGCGTCTGGAGAAATTCTAACGCGGTTCCTATCGCACTCCGAAATCGCCTGCGTTAGGGCGAGGCATCAAAAACGATACCGGCAAAGCCGGCAGTGCGTGGGGCCTCGACAGACGTGACCGACTTCCAACTTGCTTCGAGTTCCGACACGCGTCATCTACAGATACAGGTGCTTTTCCTCGGGGCGGCCAGCACATTTGCTCTCGTCATTCCCTTCGGTGCCGTGGAGGCGCAGACGCAGATTCCCGCCGTCACCGTCGAAGCCCCGGCTCAGCGCGCCCGGCCTGCGGCGGTCGCCTCAACGCGACGGTCAGGGGCGACACGCACGGCACGCGCCAATCGTCGCTCTCCGGCTCAGCAAGCCGCGCCAACCCAGTCGGCATCGTCGAACGGCGCCACGGGTGAACGCGCCAATGGTCCGGTGCGCGGTTTCGTTGCGACGCGCAGCGGCACCGCGACCAAGACGGATACACCGCTGATCGAAACCCCGCAGTCCGTCTCCGTCGTCACCACCGACCAGGTCAGGAATCAGGGCGCGGTCTCGATCGGCGAGGCGCTGCGCTACACCGCCGGCGTCAGCGGCGACGTCAACGGCGGCTCCGACACCCGCTTCGGCGCCCTCCAGATCCGCGGCTTCGACACCACCATGTCCGGCCTCTATGTCGACGGCTTGCGGATTCCCTCAAGCAATTACGTGCACTTCAACGGCCTCGATCCCTACGGCGCCGAGCGTCTCGAGGTCCTCAAGGGCCCGTCCTCGGCGATGTACGGCGGCAGCGGTACCGGCGGCATCCTCAACTACGTCACCAAGCTGCCGACGGCCCAGCAATTCGGCGAGGTCTCGATCTCCGGCGGCAGCTTCAACCGCTATCAAGGCCAGTTCGACATGGGCGGTCCCGCCAACAAGGACGGCACGGTGCTGTGGCGCCTGACCGGCGTCGTCCGCGACGGCGAGACCCAGGTCGACTTCACCAAGGACAACCGCGTCTTCATCGCGCCCGCCGTCACGTTCAAGCCGAACGAGGACACCACCATCACGATCCTCGCCAACTACCAGCGCGACCGGGCAGGGTGGGGCCTCCAGTTCCTGCCGGCCTCGGGCACGGTGTGGCCGAACAACGGCCGCGCCATCCCCGTCTCGTTCTTCGCGGGCGTGCCGAGCTTCAACGCGTTCAATACCGAGATCGCGACCGCCGGCTACCAGCTTTCGCACAATTTCACCGACAACATCACGTTCCGGCAGAATCTGCGCTACGCCTATCAGCACAACGAGGAGAAGGTGTTTTACGGCGGCGGCTATATCGACGAGGCCGCAGGGCGGCTCGCGCGTTTCGGCAGCTACAGCAACTCCTACATCAACTCCTTCGCGGTGGACAATCAGCTCCAGGGCAAGTTCACCACGGGCTTCCTCAGCCACACCACGCTGGTGGGCATAGACTATCGCAACACCAGATTCCGCGACACCGCCTTTGGCGTCACGACGTCCGCGCCCGAGATCAACGTCTTCAACCCGGTCTACAGCTACGACTGGACCATGGGCGCCATGAGCGACGACACCGGCGTCAAGCAGTCGCAAGTCGGCCTCTACGCGCAGGACCAGATCAAGCTCGGCCGGCTCTCGTTCCAGCTCGGTGGCCGCCAGGATTTCGTGACGACGCAAGTGGACAGCGGCGTCTTCAACACGTCGGTCGCGAAAGATGCGTCGGCTTTCACCGGCCGCGCCGCATTGATGTACAATTTCGACAACGGCATCGCGCCCTATTTCAGCTATTCGGAATCCTTCCTGCCGGTGCTCGCCACGGGCCCGAGCGGACAGCTGCTCAATCCGGAGACCGGCGTGCAGTACGAGGTGGGTGTCAAGTACCAGCCGCTCGGCTGGAACGCGCTGTTCACCTTCGCCGCCTTCGACCTGACGCGCGACAACGTCGTCACCTTTGCGCCTCCGCTCAACATTGCCGAACAGACCGGACAGGTTAAGTCGCGCGGCCTCGAGCTCGAAGGCACGATGTCGCTCGCCGACGGCTGGAACCTGCGCGCGGCCTATGCCTATGTCGATGCAATGGTCACGCAGGATCCGGTGAATGTCCGCAAGGCACCGGTCACGGTGCCGCTCAACCGCGCCTCGCTGTGGAACGACTACACGCTTCAGACCGGGCCACTCGCGGGCCTGCAGTTCGGCGCCGGCGTCCGCTATGTCGGCGCGACCTGGGGCGATGACGCCAACACGTTCAAGGTCGGATCCGCGACCGTGCTGGACGCGCTGCTCGCCTACACAAGGGACAATTGGCGCCTGTCGCTGAACGTCACGAATCTCGCGGACACCCGCTATGTGTCGGCCTGCTACAGCCTGTCTGGCTGCTTCTACGCAGAGGGACGCAAGGCGATCGGCAAGCTGACGTACCGGTGGTGAGGTCGACGTGAGGATGGTCAATGAGACATGGCATCGGGTATGAGCCTTCACGAGAGGTCGTCATGGCCGGGCTTGTCCCGGCCATCCACGCCTTGCCTTGCGGCACAGAGAACGTGGATGCCCGGGACAAGCCCGGGCATGACGTTGTGGATGCTTCCGCACTCACGCACTTTGCTCAGGTACTTGGCGAGATCTGAACAATGAGAGCGATATTCGGCAAGCTGCATCGCTGGGCGGGACTGCTCACGGCCGGATTCCTGTTCTTCTCCGGCATCACCGGGGCGATCATCTCGTGGGATCACGAGATCGACGAGGTCCTGAACAGCCATCTGTTCGACGTTAGCAGCAAGGGCCCGGCCATTCCCTCGATCGATCTCGCGAAGACGATCGAGCAGCGCGATCCCCGCGCGCGCGTGGTCTACCTGTTCATGACGCCGGAAGAGGGTCACTCGCTGTGGTTCTTCGTCATGCCGCGGATCGATCCCGCGACCGGCAAGCGCTATGCGCTCGACTACAATCAGATCTTCCTCGATCCCAACACCGGCGCGGAGCTCGGCCGGCGCTATTGGGGCGCGGTGTGGCCGGTGACGCGCGAAAACTTCGTCTCGTTCCTCTACAAGCTGCACTACACCATGCACATCCCGGAATTCTGGGGCAGCGACCGCTGGGGCATGCGCCTGCTCGGCGTGATCGCCATCATCTGGACCATCGACTGCTTCGTCGGCTTCTATTTGACGCTGCCCTCGCGGCGGCGCGCCAAAGCCGCCCGGGCGCCCCAGGTCACCCGCCAGCTCGAACGCGGCTTCTGGGCGCGCTGGGCGCCGGCGTGGACCATCAAGACTTCGGGCAGCGGCTACCGGATCAATTTCGACATCCATCGCGCTTTCAGCCTGTGGACCTGGGGTGTGCTGTTCATCATCGCCTTCACGGCCTTCTCGCTGAACCTCTATTTCGAGGTGTTCTCGCCGCTGATGAAGATGGTGTCGAACTACACGCCGACGCCCTATGAGCAGCGGCCGTATCGCGATCTCGACGACCCCATCGAGCCCAAGGTCAGCTTCGCCGACATCGCCGCGCGCGCAGCGGCCGACGGCAAGGGGCGAGGGTGGACCATCCCGGTCGGCTCGGTCAATTACGGCCCGGCCCATGGTGTCTATGCCGCGGCCTTCTTCCATCCAGGCGACGATCACGGCGCCGGCGGCGTCGGCCCGGCGCAGCTCTATTACGACAGCGAGGACGGCCGTCCGATCGGCGAACGGCTGCCCTGGGTCGGCACCGCCGCCGACATCTTCGTGCAGGCGCAATTTCCGTTGCATTCGGGCCGCATCGTCGGGCTGTTCGGCCGCATCCTGATCTCGATCATGGGGCTGGTCGTGGCGGCGCTCTCAGTCACCGGAATCGTGATCTGGTGGCGCAAGCGCCGCGCGCGTGTCCGCGTACGGGAGATGGCAGCGATGCGCCTGAGTCGGCAGCAACTGACGCCGGCGGAGTAGAGCGTTCGTCCGGCGCGGATGACCTTCCCGCCCGGCACCGGCACAAAGACTGGAGATCACACCCCGTTTTGCCGGAAATCGCATGAGATCGCTCGCCTTGCTCTGCCTGCTCGTTCTGGCCGCGCCTGCCCATGCGGCTGGCCCCGAGCAGCGCTATCTCGACCTGCGCGATCGCTACATCGCAAAGTTCTCGAAAGCCAAGGAGAACGACGAGACCTATAAGCAGCACGATGCGGCGCTCAAGGAGTTGACGGGCGTCCTGCGCGGTCTGGTGGGCCCCGTCGCGATCAAGGGATTGCCAGCCGATGGCAAGACCAACGCGGACACGCTCTTCAAGGGCGACTCCGGCTTCGGCCATCTCGACGGGCTCGGCTTCGCCTCCGAAGGCGACAAGATGCAGGCCGTCGTGACCACTACCGCCCTGCTCAAGCACTGGCTGCGCGAGCACCGCGAGGACGGCATGCCGCAGGAGATCGGCGCGGCATTCAAGTCGGACCGCTTTTACTATCAAGCCATCCAGGACTCCGCCTTCGCCAAATATGCCGAGTTGCCGATCACGAAGCCCGCGGGGACGAGCGCCGCGGTCGCCGTGCTAGGCGTGCGCGGCAATGGCGACCTGAAGGGACCTCCGCAAGAAATCGACGTCGTCGCGATTCAAGGCGACAAGGTCTACTTCCTCGCTGCAAGCGATGCGGTGAAGACAGCCGAGATCCCGACCTGCGAGAAAGTCTGGAAGCAGATGATGGCCAAACCCATCGACAAGAAGGACCCGCGCGGCGACATCACACGCGAAGACAATGCGATGACCGCGTACACGGCGTGCTTCGCCAAGGAAGCGCCAAGCCAGGGCTGGTTCGCCGCAGCCGTCAAGAAGGCGCAGAGCCAGTTGGAGCTGCTGCCGCTGCGCTAGAGCGATCATCCAATTACCTTCGAGCGCTACAGCGTTGCGCGCGGCGCCATCGCTCGAGAATGCGCAATCGGAAATTGCAGCTCGTCCCGCAGATGCAACCGAGGCCCAGCAGCGCGAAACCACCCCGAGCCGCATCGACGAGGTCGTCGGCAACACCGTGGTCGGATTCGACGACGACCCTGGAACTCGTTCGCGACGAGGGGGTTGCACTGCGGTTGGAACCGAACGGGTAGCACACTTGAATCGTCGACAATTCCTGGAAGCCTCGGCATTGCCATTGGCAACGCTGCTACCTGGCGCAGTCTCTGCGGCATCGGCGGCGGAGTTGCCGTTTGGCCCCTCTTATGTCCGCGAGCTTGCCCGCAATTTGGCGAGTAAGCCCTTTGCGCCACCAGAGGAAAAGGTCCCGGACGCGCTTAGGGATCTCACCTACGATCAGTACCGATCAATTCGCTTTCTGCCAGAGCGCGCGGCTTGGCGCAGCGAGAAGCTGCCCTTCGAGGTCCAGTTTTTCCACCGCGGCTTTTTCTATAAGAACAAGGTCGACATTTACGAGGTCTCCGGCGGACGAGCGGTACCGATCAGGTACCGACGCGACGATTTCGCATTCGGTGACAATATCGGTCAGGTACCGGACGCCGATCTCGGATTTGCCGGCTTTCGCATTCACGCCCCGATCAATCGGCCCGACTACTACGACGAGGTTTGCGCGTTTCTCGGCGCCAGCTACTTCCGTGCCGTTGCCAAAGGCGAGACCTATGGCCTGTCCGCGCGCGGTCTGTCGATCGATACCGGCGAGAGCAAGGGAGAGGAATTTCCTCTCTTCAAGGCCTTCTGGCTGGAGAAGCCCGCGCCGGGTGCCACATCCGTCGTGGTACATGCGCTGCTCGACAGCAAGAGCGCTACGGCAAGCTATCGCTTCACGATCAGGCCAGGCGCTCCGACGGTCTTCGACGTAGAGATGTCGCTCTATCCGCGGATCGAGCTGCAACATGCCGGCCTGGCGCCCATGACGAGCATGTTCTTTTTCGGCCCGAACGACCGACACGATGTCGACGATTTCCGTCCTGCCGTACATGACTCCGATGGGCTCGCCGTGTTCAACGGAAAGGGCGAGCAACTCTGGCGTCCGCTCAACAATCCACGCGATCTGCAGGCCAGCACATTCAATGACCTCAATCCGCGCGGCTTCGGTCTGATGCAGCGGGAGAGAAATTTCTTTGCCTACGAGGACATCGAATCGCGCTTTGAGCGTCGCCCGAGCCTCTGGGTCGAACCGATTGGAGATTGGGGAGAGGGCAGTGTGGTCCTCTTTGAGATCCCGACCAAGGAGGAAGTTCACGACAACATCGCCGCCTTCTGGCGCCCGAAGACTGCCCTCCCGGCCAAGAGCGAAAACAACTACACCTACCGCCTGCACTGGGGTCCGGACGCGCCGAAGCCCAATTCGCTGGCCCGGTTCACCCGCACAGGCGTTGGCGCGCGGGGCGACGACAGCAAATTGTTCGTGCTCGAACTCGTTGGTGACGGACTGAAGGCGGTCGATCCCAACAAGGTAAGGGGTGCAGTCAGCGCCGACAAATCCGAGATCAAGAACGTCGTCACACAACCAAACCCGGAAACGGGTGGGTGGCGCCTTAGTTTTCAGTGCGCCGTGAAGGACGCGCCGATCGAGTTGAGGGCGATCTTGATGCAGGGCGACCAACCGATCTCTGAAGTCTGGGTTTACCGATGGGCGCCCTGACGACGTCGCCTGCGCTTTGCCCTGACCTTGGCGTTCGCTATCTTCCCGATGAAACGCCGCTCCCGATGCAGCCTTGCCGATTGGACGCGACCAATCGTGCCGATCCGGGGCGACTGCGGACCGCCCCTGCCGTTACAGCGCGGCGCCTGTTCATTCTTGGCGGAACGGTCGCGATCACCGCTGCGGGCGCTGTTGAGATGTACGATGTTCTCAAGGTTGGTGGCGTCACGGTCCTCGAAGGCATGGTGTTCGGGCTGTTCCTCGTGCTGCTCGCCTGGATCGCGTTTTCGTTCGTGTCTTCAGTAGCTGGCTTTTTTGTGCTCCTGCGGGGCCGACCGGATGTGCTGCCAATTAACAGCCACGGTCCGCTGCCCGCGATCACCGGCCGAACGGCTATGCTGTTGCCGACCTATAACGAGGATCAGCACCATCTCATGGCGCGCCTCCGCGCTATGTACGAGTCGGTAGGCGAAACCGGACAGGCCCCGTTGTTCGATTGGTTTCTGCTCAGCGACACGACAGATCCGGACATCTGGATTGCCGAGGAGCTTGCGTTTCTGGAGCTGCAGCGAAACTGCGGTTCGGGCCATCTCTACTATCGTCACCGATCCGACAACACCGCTCGAAAGTCCGGCAACATTGCCGAATGGGTGAGGCGGTTCGGTGGCGCCTACGACTACATGATCATTCTGGACGCGGACAGTCTGATGAGCGGAGAGACCATAGTTCGGCTGGCCGGCGCGATGGAAGCGAACCCGCAAGCCGCGCTGATTCAGACGCTTCCGATCGTCGTCAATGCGCGAACCCTGATCAGTAGGCTTCAGCAGTTCTCGGGTCGGTTGTACGGTCCGCTGATCGCGGCCGGGAACGCCTGGTGGCACGCCTCAGAGGGCAACTACTGGGGACACAATGCCATCATCCGCGTGCAGGCTTTTGCGCAAGAGGCGGGCTTGCCCGAATTGCGCGGGAGGAAGCCTTTCGGCGGGCACATCCTCAGCCATGATTTTGTCGAAGCCGCACTGATGCGGCGGGCGGGGTGGGGGATTTTCATGGCCCCCGATCTCGGTGGGAGTTTCGAGGAGGTGCCACCGTCGCTTCTGGATTTCGCCGCGCGTGACCGCCGCTGGTGTCAGGGCAATCTCCAGCACCTTGCCGTTCTGCCGGCCCGAGGCCTCCACTGGGTCTCCAGGCTTCACCTGTTGACCGGGATCGGCTCTTATCTCACCGCCCCCCTGTGGCTGCTGTTTCTATTGCTCGGAATCCTGATCTCCTTGCAGGCCTATTTCGTCAAGCCGGAGTACTTTCCCAAGGGCTTTTCCTTGTTTCCAACGTGGCCCGCACAGGATCCTGTGCTTGCCGCCTGGGTCTTTGCCGCAACGATGGGGCTGCTTATCGTGCCCAAATTGCTGGCCTACCTCGTTTTGCTCACCAGGCGTGCGGAACGGCAGGCATTCGGCGGCGGATTTCGCGTGCTGCTGGCGGTGGTCGCCGAGAGCCTGCTTGCCGCGTTGATCGCCCCATCCATGATGATCTTTCAATCCACCGCTGTGGCGGAGATCCTGCTGGGGCGTGATGCGGGCTGGCAAGTGCAACGGCGAAGCGATGGCAGGATCACGCGCGACGAAGTCTATCGTAAATTCACGGTGCCGACCCTATGCGGTCTGGCCATGGCGGCAAGCGCCTATGCCGTGTCGCTTCCGCTGCTGCTCTGGATGTCCCCGGTGATCATCGGCCTGGTGTGTGCCATTCCGATCGGTCTCGTCACGTCGACGGCGCTGCCAATCGCGCATCTGTTTGCGACCCCGGAGGACAATCGCGTGCCGGCACTGCTACAGAGGGCGAGAGAGCTTGCCGGCCTCGATCGGATCCGGGCACGCGCGGCTCTGATCGAACTTAGACAGAACCCCGCGTTGCTGGGACCGCACATGCAGTCACTCGAAACGCCGGCTCGCAAATCGGGCCAAATCGACATAGATCTCGCGATCGGCCGGGCCAAGATTGAACAGAGCGACGATTTCGAGGAAGTCGTCAGCAGCCTCAGCGCACGCGAGACCCTTGCCGTGCTGAAGCACCGACACGCCCTCGAGCAAGTCATGCGAATGCCGCGAGCTACCGCTTCCGCGGATGTCTAGGTCATCGCGTTGTAGGTGAGGGCGTTGACGACCCGGTGGTGCTCGGGCCGGGGGCGAGATTTCTGCTGTGAGCGCGGTGGGTGGTGCCAGCCTACAGCGCACTGCCACCCAAATTCCAGTCGCGGCCACCCTCGCCAAAGATCTCGTAGCCCGTTGCCGTCACTGCAACCGTGTCCTCGAGCTTGATGAACCCGCGCTTCGGATGCTTCATCGTGGTCTCGATCGATACGACCATGCCTGTTTCGAGCGGCACCCGGGCATCCGTGTCGTCGTAGGGGATCGGGCCCTTGGCGGTCAGGCGAGGGGCCTCGTGGCTGACGAGGCCCATGCCGTGAGCCAAAAAGTCCGTGCAGTCACGCTGGCTGATCTTCGCGAGCTGCCGCTCGGCTGCGACGTAGATGTCGCCGCCCATGGCGCCGGGCCGGACCGCGGCGAAGGCGGCGCGCTGGACGGCTTCGATCTCGGCCAGACAGTCCTTCAGCTCGGTACCGGGATCGCCGAGCACCGCCATGCGCGCGAGATCGCCGATATAGCCGTGATAATTGCCGCCGGAATCAAGCGACAGCACGTCACCTTGCTCCCAGCGCTGAGCCGATGGCGCCCGGTTGTGACTATTGCCGCAGGCGAGCAGGCAGTATTCGAATGTCAGGCCGCGATTGGCCTCGGCGATGCGCAAGGCGTCCGACAATTGTTGCTTGGTCGTGCCCGGCCCGTGCCCGGCGATCACCGCCAGCATCGAGGCGATCACCAGTTCGGACGCCGTCTTGAGTTTTGCGAGTTCGTCGGCCGACTTGACTGCCCGCAGCCGCTCCAGCACCAGCAGCGCGTCCTTGAGCTCGGCACCGGGCAGGGCGTCACTGAGCGCCCGGCCCGCATCCATCGGCAGGAACGCCATCTCGACCCCGACCCGCTTCAGGGGCACGCCGGCGCCGCGGATCAGGCTTACGGCCCGCGTGATGGCATCGACCGAGCCGTTGGACTCGGTCCGGACCTGCGCCACCCATGGCGGCGCTACGGCGCGCTGATGGGTCTCCAGCCGGTGCCCGACATACACCGCGTGCTCCGGTGCGCCCTTGGGATAGATCAGAACCGGCAGATAGCGGCTGACGCCCAGCGCATCCATGTAGTCGAAGAAGATCGCGCGCTCGGCACCCAGCAGGTACTGCACATTGTGCTTGGAGGTCGCGACCAGGACGTCGAGGCCGGCGGCCTCCATCAGACGGTCTAGTTTGGCGGCATCGAATGGAATGGCCCGCGAGCGGTCTGCGCGGGCGACGTTCTCCTGCATGACGAACCTCCAAATGCTGCCGTGGCCTCAACCGCTGCGTCGGTTTGCCCGGGGATTGTTGATGGCAAGTGTGAGCCGAGAGAGGGGTTCTGGGTAGGTGTGGATTTATCTGGCCTGATCTGCACAGCCATATCCATGATTCGCATAAGGTATATTATGGAATATCTTTATATACAATCAGATCAGTTGTTTAGCTTGAATTCCTCTCGCTGCACCTTCGTTCCACGTCCTCTTCCGGCCCAGCCGTCGCACGTCGTCGCGGCTTTCGACGGCTACTGTGCATGGGGTTGTTTTCGCGTTTTTGAATCGGGTCCATGCCTCCGAAAGCCGATATTGCCGTGACGATGTCCGGCTGCAATAAGCGAGGCTTCGCGAGATCGCAGATGACCTTCTGACCTTCCGTCCGTATAGGTTTGCATCTCAGAACAACAACAAACTTTCCGAGGAAGCAGACCCATGAGCTTTTCCCGCCGCACGCTTCTCAAGGCCTCCGCCGCGACCGCGGTCCTGGGCGGCCTCAGTGCGCCCCATGTGGCCCGCGCCCAGAGCGCCGAGTTTACCTATAAATACGCCAACAACCTGCCAGACACCCATCCGCTGAACGTGCGCGCCAAGGAGATGGCTGCGGCGATCAAGGCCGAGACCAACGGCAAGTTCGACCTCCAGATCTTCCCGAACAACCAGCTCGGGTCCGACACCGACATGCTGAGCCAGATCCGGTCCGGCGGCGTCGAGTTCTTCACGCTGTCCGGACTGATCCTGTCGACCCTGGTGCCGGCGGCGTCCATCAACGGCATCGGCTTCGCGTTCCCGGACTACGGCACGGTCTGGAAGGCCATGGACGGCGATCTCGGCGCCTTCGTCCGCGGCGAGATCAAGAAGGCCGGGCTCGAGGTCATGGACAAGATCTGGGACAACGGCTTCCGCCAGACCACGTCGTCGAGCAAGCCGATCACTGGTCCGGACGATCTCAAGGGCTTCAAGATCCGCGTGCCGGTGTCGCCGCTGTGGACCTCGATGTTCAAGGCGTTCGATGCGGCGCCCGCCTCGATCAACTTCGCCGAGGTCTATTCCGCGCTGCAGACCAGGATCGTGGAGGGCCAGGAGAACCCGCTGGCGATCATCTCGACCGCCAAGCTCTACGAGGTGCAGAAATACTGCTCGCTGACCAACCACATGTGGGACGGCTTCTGGTTCCTGGCCAACCGCAAGGCGTGGAGCAGCCTGCCCGAGGATGTGCGCACCGTCGTCGCCAAGAACATCAATGCCGCGGCGCTTAGGGAGCGTGAGGACACCGCCAAGCTCAATGCCAATCTCCAGCAGGAGCTCGCGACCAAGGGCCTGACCTTCAACCAGCCCGCGGTCGCGCCATTCCGCGACAAGCTGCGGTCCGCCGGCTTCTATGCCGAGTGGAAGGGCAAATATGGCGACCAGGCCTGGGATCTGCTCGAAAAGGCCGTCGGCAAGCTGTCTTAACGCGTTGGAGCCGTCATGGCTCATATCGAGGTCGAAGTGAGCGGAGTGGCGGGCGAGGCGGCTGTTCGGTCCCCTCGCCGATCTCCCTTGCTGGCCTCGACGGAGCGCGCACTAGGCCTCCTCGTCGAAATCCCGGCGGCCATTTTGGTGGTCGCCGAGATCGCGATCCTGTTTGCCGGCGTGGTCGCGCGCTACGGCCTGCACCGGCCGCTGATCTGGTCGGACGAGCTCGCTTCGATCCTGTTCCTGTGGCTCGCCATGCTCGGCGCGGCGGTCGCGTTCCGCCGTTCCGAGCACATGCGCATGACCGCGGTCGTCGCCAGCACCAAGCCGGCCACGCGGGCCTGGCTCGATCTGGTCGCGACCTGCGCGGCGCTGGCCTTCCTGGCGCTGATTGTCTGGCCGTCCTGGGACTACGCCTACGAGGAAAGCTTCATCACCACGCCGGCGCTGCAGATTTCCAATATGTGGCGCGCCGCGGCGCTGCCGGCCGGCATCTGCCTGATGGCGGTGTTCGCGCTGTTGCGGCTGCTGCGCGCAGCCGATTACCGCATGGTGCTGACGGCCGCGGTGTCCGTGGCTGTCGTCGTCGGCTTGTTCTGGCTGGCGCAGCCTTATCTGCGGCCGCTCGGCAATCTCAACCTCGTCATCTTCTTCGTCGGCGTCGCCGGCTTCTGCGTCTTTGCTGGCGTTCCCATCGCGTTCGGCTTCGGGCTCGCCATCTTCGGCTATCTGGCACTGACCACGCGTACGCCGGTCATGGTGCTGGTGGGGCGGATGGACGAGGGCATGAGCCACCTCATTTTGCTCTCGGTGCCGCTGTTCGTATTTTTGGGACTCCTGATTGAAATGACGGGCATGGCACGGGCTATGGTGGCGTTCCTGGCGAGCCTGCTCGGCCATGTCCGCGGCGGACTGCATTACGTCCTTGTCGGCGCGATGTACCTGGTCTCCGGCATTTCCGGCGCCAAGGCGGCCGACATGGCGGCGGTCGCGCCCGTGCTGTTCCCGGAGATGAAGCAGCGCGGCGCCAAGCCCGGCGACCTCGTCGCGCTTCTTGCGGCAACCGGCGCGCAGACCGAGACCATTCCGCCGAGCCTCGTGCTGATCACGATCGGATCGGTCACCGGCGTCTCGATCGCCGCGCTGTTCACCGGCGGCCTCCTGCCCGGCGTCGTGCTCGCGATCACGCTGTGCATGCTGGTGTGGTGGCGCTACCGCCACGAGGACATGAGCCATGTCCGACGCGCCACGGGCGGCGAGATCGGCAAGACCTTCGTCATCGCCCTGCCCGCGCTCGCGCTGCCCTTCGTGATCCGCTACGCCGTGGTCGAAGGCATCGCGACCGCGACCGAAGTCTCTACCATCGGCATCGTCTATGGCGCCCTGGTCGGCCTCCTCGTCTACCGCCGCTTCGACTGGCGGCGGCTGTTTCCGATGCTGGTCGAGACCGCTGCGCTGTCGGGCGCGATCCTGCTGATCATCGGCACGGCGACCGGCATGGCCTGGGGCCTGACCCAGTCAGGCTTCTCGCGCTCGCTGGCGTCCGCCATGACCGGATTACCGGGCGGCGCAGCGACCTTCATCGCCGTCTCGATCCTGGCCTTCACCATCCTCGGCAGCGTGCTGGAGGGCATCCCGGCGATCGTGCTGTTCGGGCCGCTACTGTTTCCGATTGCGCGCGCCGTCGGCGTGCACGAGGTGCACTATGCCATGGTGATCATTCTCGCCATGGGTATCGGGCTATTCGCCCCGCCCTTCGGCGTCGGCTATTATGCCGCCTGCGCCATCGGCCGCGTCGATCCGGCCGAAGGCATCAGGCCGATCTGGGGCTATCTGCTGGCGCTGCTGGTAGGATTGATCGTCGTCGCTGTCTTTCCATGGATCTCGATCGGATTCCTGTAGGCCCAGCGCGTAACGGAGGTGTCGATGAGCGAGCGGCAGAACCAGTACAATATCGGCCTCGACAAGACGCCCGCCAACTACGTGCCGCTGAGCCCGTTGAGCTTCCTCGCGCGCAGCGCCGCGGTCTATCCCGATCATTTCAGCACGGTCTACGAGGGGCGCAGCTTCACCTGGCGCGAGACGCATGAGCGCTGCAAGCGCTTTGCTTCCTATCTTGCCGGCAAGGCCATCGGCGTCGGCGACACCGTCGCGGCGATGCTGCCGAACATTCCGGCGATGAACGAGGTGCATTTCGCCGTCCCCATGACGGGTGCCGTGCTCAACGCGCTGAATATCCGGCTCGATGCTCCTTCGATCGCATTTCAGCTCGATCATGGCGGGGCAAAGATCATTCTGGTCGACCCCGAGTTTTCCGGCGTGATCACCGATGCGCTCGCGCAGATGAATGGCCCAAAACCGTTCGTGATCGACGTCGACGACACCGCTTTCAAGGGCGGCAAGCGCATCGGCGAAATCGAGTACGAGGCAGCGCTCGCGCAAGGCGATCCCGATTTCACCGCCATCCCGCCGAAGGACGAATGGGACGCGATCGCGCTGAGCTACACCTCGGGCACCACGGGAAATCCCAAGGGCGTCGTGACCCATCATCGCGGCGCCTATCTGAATGCCGTCAGCAACATCCTCGCGGGCCAACTTGGCCAGCATCCGGTCTATCTCTGGACGCTGCCGATGTTCCACTGCAATGGCTGGTGCTTCCCCTGGACCATCGCGGCGGCCGCCGGCATCAATGTCTGCCTGCGCAAGGTCGAGCCGACCAAGATCTTCGAGCTGATCAAGCAGCACGGCGTCACCCACATGTGCGGCGCACCGATCGTCTATAACACGCTGATCAACGCGCCTGATGCACCGAAGGGCGGCGCCGCCCGCCGCGTCGTCGGCCTGATCGCCGGTGCAGCGCCGCCCGTCGCGGTGCTCGAAGGCGCCGAGAGCATCGGCATCAAGCTGACGCACGTCTACGGCCTGACCGAGGTCTACGGCCCCGCCTCCGTATGCGCCGAGCAGCCTGGCTGGGATGATCTGCCCGCAGCCGAGCGCGCCAGCCTGAAGCGGCGGCAGGGCGTGCCCTACCCGCTCGAGGAAGCCGTCACCGTCATCGATCCCCAGACTATGAGGCAAGTGCCGCGCGACGGCGAGACCATCGGCGAGGTCATGTTCCGCGGCAACATCGTGATGAAAGGCTACCTCAAGAACGACAAGGCGACGAAGGAAGCCTTCGAGGGCGGCTGGTTTCACACCGGAGACCTCGGCGTGCTCGACGCGCACGGTTACGTCATCATCAAGGATCGCTCCAAGGACATCATCATCTCCGGCGGCGAGAACATTTCCTCCGTCGAGGTCGAGGACATCCTCTACAAGCACCCGGCCGTGCTGTTCGCCGCCGTGGTCGCAAAGCCCGATCCGAAATGGGGCGAAGTGCCTTGCGCCTTCGTCGAGCTGAAGGACGGCGCGAGCGCGAGCGAAGCCGACATCATCGCCTTCTGCCGCTCGCATATGAGCGGCTTCAAGACGCCGAAGGCCGTGGTGTTCGGGCCGATCCCGAAAACATCGACGGGAAAGATCCAGAAATTCCTGCTGCGCAACGCAGCAGGATCGGCGAAGGCGATCTCGGCCTGAGCTTGTCTCGACCTCCGCGGCGTTTGCATGTCGCCGCGAAGTCGTTGCGCAATTTCGACCACGTCGGGTTGGCCAAGCCCCCGTCCTCACATCTTCTTGTAGGCTTCAACCAGCGCCTGGCCGTCGGCTCCTGCCTTCTTGAGCCAGTCGGCGGTAAGCTGTTCGCCGATCTTCTGGAAGCCGGCCTTCAGGGCCGGGCTCGGCGGCTCGACCGTCATGCCCTTGGCCTTGAGCTGGTCGATGTACCAGGTGCTCTTGTCCTGCCAGGCCTTCCAGCCGCGGGTTTCAGCGGTCGCGGCGGCCTTGAGGATGGCCTCCTGGGTCGGCTTGTCGAGCGCCTCGAACGCAGCCTTGTTGACGAAGGTGTAGTCCTTCGGGATCCAGGCTTGCACGTCATAGAAGTACTTCAGCGACTCCCATGCCTTCGCATCGTAGCCCGTGCCGCCTGATGACATGAAGGAGTTCACGACGCCGGTCGCAAGCGCCTGCGGCAGCTCGGCGGCCTGGATGGTGACGGACTGCGCGCCCACCAGTTCGCCAATGCGCGCGGTCCCGACATTGTAGGCCCGCCATTTCAGGCCCTTCATGTCCTCAATGGTCGCGAGCGGCTTGTTGACATAGACCCCCTGCGGTGCCCACGGCACGACGAACAGCAACTTGAGGCCCTGGGCATCGAGCTTCTTGGCAATCAACGGCTTCGACGCCTGATACAGCTTCATGGCGTCCGGGAAGCTGGTCGCCAGAAATGGCACGACGTCGACCCCGAACACCGGATCCTCGTTCTCGTGGATCGACAGCAAGACTTCGCCCATCTGCGCCTGCCCGGTCATCACCGCGCGCTTGATGTCGGGCGCCTTGAACAGCGAGGCGCCGGGATGAACCGTGATCTGGAGCTTGCCGGATGTCGCGGCTTCGACGTCCTTGGCGAACGCGACGAGGTTCTCGGAGTGCGGATTGTCGGCTGGATACGCTGCCGGCAGATTCCATTTGGTTTGAGCCAATGCGGGCGTCGCGGCCAGCACGGCACCGGCGATCAGGGATGCGCGGAATAAACGAGAGATCATCGGACTTCTCCTCACAGTCAATTTCAAAACGGTACGCTCAGTCTGGGAAAGCGAGCTTGGGCAAGAACATCACGATCTGCGGATATTCCGTGATGATGAACACGGCCGCGAGCAGCAGGATGAAGAAAGGGAATGCTGCCCGGGCGACGGTCAAGGTATCGCGCCCGCTCATATTCTGGAGCACGAAAAGGTTGAAACCGACCGGTGGCGTGATCTGCGCCATCTCGACGTGAATGATGAGATAGACGCCGAACCAGACCAGGTCGAGGCCGGCCTGCTTGACCATCGGCAGCACGATCACGGCGGTCAGGACGATCATCGAGATGCCGTCGATCAGGCATCCCAGGATGATGTACATGATGCTCAGATACAGCGCGAGCATGCCCGGCGTGAGGTGCTGGCCCTGGACCCAGGTGGCGAGCGCTGCCGGAATTCCCGTATAGGCCATCGCTGCGGTCGTGTAGGCCGCGCCTGCCAGGATCAGCATGATCATGCAGGTCAGGCGCGTCGCGCTCATGATGCTTTCGAGGAAGTTCTTGCGTGTGAGCGTGCGGCTCCACCACGCCAGCAGCAGCGCGCCGGAAACGCCCCAAGCGGCACACTCCGTCGCGGTCGCAAACCCCAACACGAGCGACAGGAAGACGGCCAGGATCAGAAGCAGGCATGGGGCGAGCTTGGCGGATTCTTGCAGCTTCCGGCGAAACGACATCGGCGGGTCGCGCGGCGGAACCTTTTTCGGATTGAGCAGCGACCAGATGATGATGTAGCCGGAATAGAGCACCATCACGAGCACGCCCGGCAAGAAGCCGCCGAGGAAGACCTGAAGCACGGAGACATTCGCCGTGACCGCATAGACCACCATCGGAATCGACGGCGGGATCAGCAGGCCGAGCGTTCCGGAGCCAGCGAGCGACCCGAGACTTAAGCCCTTGTCGTAACCGCGCTTGTCCAGTTCGGGCAGCGCGATCTTGCCGATGGTCGCACAGGTTGCCGCCGACGAGCCCGACACCGCCGCGAAGATGCCGCAGCCGATCACGTTGACATGCGTGAGGCGCCCCGGCAGCCACTGAACCCAGGGTGACAAGCCTCGAAACATTTCCTCGGATAATTTGGTGCGGAAGAGGATCTCGCCCATCCAGATGAACAGCGGCAGCGCGGCCAGCGTCCATGACGAGCTTGCGCTCCACGTCGTCGTCGCAAGCACCGAGCCGAGCGGCAGGCTCGTGGTCAGCGCCATCGCTACGAAGCCGACGAGCCCGAGCGAAACCGCGATCCAGATGCCGCTTCCCAACAGCAGGATCATGACGCCGAGCAGAATGAACGACAGTTCGATCATGCCGAGATTGGCCATCGTCAACCTCCGCCGCCCTGTGAGATCCGCTCGATGAATTCGTCCGGGGTCTCGTCCGGCGAGCCCTTCTCGTAGCTCGGCCGGTTGCCGCCGATGACACTGATCATTTCATCAATGAGCGCGATCGAGAGGATCACGAGTCCGCCGGAAAACCCGAGCTGTGGAATCCAGAGCGGAAGTGGGACGACGCCCTGCGCCACGTCGTTGAAGCGCCAGGAATCGTAGGTCATCTGCACGGCATGCCGGGTGAAATAGAGGATGAAAGCGGCGGCAATACCGAGGGCCACGACCTCCGCAACCTGTTTGGAGCGCCCATGCAGACGCTCCAGCAGAAGGCCGACGCGGATCATCTCTCCGCGCTTGAAGGTGTGAGCGAGGCCAAGGAATGCCATCGCGGCCATGCACCAGGAGGCGAAATCATCGCCGGCGGGAATGTTGACCGCAAACTGGCGCCCGATCGACATGATCATCATGATTGCAAAGATCGCAACCATGAAGGCCCCGGCGGCGTAGCCCGCACCGAGATAAAGGAGATCCAGCACGCGTCGCACTGGTCCCCGGCTCGTGACATCGTCCCCTGCCAACGCGATCCCCATCCTCACACGAGGCAATTCAGACGGTCCCGGCGATCGCACGTCGCGCGCCGGTTCTGCATGAATATCGCCCCTGCCCAGCGCCTGTCTTTCAGACGTTAGATCAACATGATGGGGCTAGCGCAAGCAAGGAGTATGCCGGCTCTCGCCGGAATTACCACCGCAGGTTCAGCGCGTCTCCAGCCGCAGCCCGTCATACGCGGGCACCACTCCCGCCGGCAGCGATTGGCGGATCACCTCATAATCGACGTCGGCCGTCATGTTGGTGATGACGGCGCGCTTCGGCTTGAAGCGCTCGATCCAGGACAACGCGTCGTTGATGCTGAAATGGCTGACGTGGCTGGTGTAGCGGAGGCCGTCGACGATCCAGAGATCCAGATTTTCCAGGGCGCCCCAGCTCTCGCGCGGGATGTCGTTGAGGTCGGGCGTGTAGGCGGCATCGCCGATGCGATAGCCCAGCGCGGGAATGTTGCCGTGCTGCACCAGGAAGGCGGTCATCGTCACCGCGCCGCCCTTCCCCTGGATGATCTGGCTTTCCCCGGCCTCGATCGACTGCGCCGTCAGGATCGGCGGATAGTCGCTGCCCGCCGGCGAAACGAAGCAATAGGAAAACCGCGACATGATGTCGTTCGCAGTCGTCTGATTGAGATAGGTCGGAATCCGCCGGCGCATGTGCATGACGACCGAACGCAGATCGTCCATGCCGTGGGTCTGATCGGCGTGCTCGTGGGTCAGGAACACTGCATCGATATGGTCGACGTTGGTCGAGAGCAATTGTTCGCGCAGGTCCGGCGAGGTGTCGATCACGATACGCGTGGTGCCCTCGCCCGAGGTCTGCTCGACCAGCAGCGAACAGCGGCGACGGCGGTTCTTGGGATTGTTGGAATCGCAGGCACCCCAGCCGAGTGCCGGGCGCGGCACGCCGGCGGAGGAGCCGCAGCCCAGGATCGTCAGCGTCAGCGTCATGCGGCTCCCAGTTCTAAGCTTTCACCCTGGAGAACAGGCGAAAGAAGTTTTCGCTTGTCTGGCGCGAGATCTCGTCAAACGACACGCCACGTGTTTCGGCAAGCACTTTTGCGACCTCGACCACATAGGCCGGTTCGTTGCGCTTGCCCCGGAACTTGCCCGGCGCAAGGTAGGGCGAGTCCGTTTCAACCAGAATACGGTCGGACGGGAGTTCGGCCGCAAGCGCGCGCAAGGTCTCGGACTTCTTGAAGGTCAGGATGCCCGTGAAACCGATATAGAGCCCGAGCGACACCGCCTTCAGCGCCAGCTCGCGTCCGCCAGTGTAACAATGCAACACGGCGCGAAACGATCCCTTCGCAGCTTCCTCTTCAAGGATGCGGCCGCAATCCTCGTCCGCCTCGCGGGTGTGGATCACCAGCGGCAGGCCGGTGAAGCGGGCGGCGGCGATGTGGGCACGAAAGCCCCTCGCCTGCGCCTCCGGCGAGCCGTTGTCGTAGAAATAGTCGAGCCCGGCTTCGCCGAGCGCGACGACCTTGGGATGCTCCGTCAGCGCGATCAGTTCGTCCGGCGCGATGCCGTCTTCCTCATCGGCGTTATGCGGATGGGTGCCGACCGAGCAATAGACGTCATCGTAGCGCTCGGCGATGGCCAAGAGCTGGTTCAGCTTTTTCACCCGCGTCGAGATCGTGACCATGCGGCCGATGCCGGCCGCTCGCGCCCGCGACACGATCCCGTCGAGATCCTCCGCAAAGTCCGGAAAATCCAAATGGCAGTGGCTGTCGACCAGCATGGTGCGAACGCCCCTAGGCTGCCGGCTCGATGTAGCGCGGGAAGGCCGGCGTCGGCGCGGGCAGCGTCGTACCGGGCGCGATGCGGGTTGCGCCACCAAGTGCGGCGAAGTTGCGCTCCGCTTCGGGGATACCGAGGCTGTCCAGCAGCAATCCCGAGGCCGTCGGCATCGCCGGCTGGGCCAGGATCGCGATCTGGCGCACGACTTCGGCTGTGACATAGAGCACCGTCCTCTGCCTGACAGGATCGGTCTTGGCGAGCGCCCACGGCGCTTCGCCCGCGAAATAGCGGTTGGCTTCCGCCACCACGGCCCACACGGCATTGAGCCAGTGATGGATTTGCTGCGTCGCCATCGCTTCGCGGGACGCCGCGAGCATGCCGTCTGCTTGTGACAGGATCGCCTTGTCGTTGTCGCTGAACCCGCCGGGCTCCGGGAGCACGCCGCCGAGCTGCTTGGCGATCATCGACAGCGAGCGCTGCGCGAGGTTGCCGAGATCGTTGGCGAGATCGGCATTGATGCGCGCGACGATGGCCTCGTGATTGTAATTGCCGTCCTGGCCGAACGGCACCTCACGCAAAAAGAAATAGCGCATCTGGTCGACGCCGTACTGGTCGGCGAGGTTGAAGGGATCGACCACGTTGCCGACCGACTTCGACATCTTCTCGCCCCTGCTGAACAGGAAGCCATGCGCATAGACCCGCTTCGGTAGTGGGATCCCGGCCGACAGCAGGAAAGCCGGCCAGTACACCGCATGGAAGCGGATGATGTCCTTGCCGATGATGTGCACGTCGGCAGGCCAATAACGCCAGTTCTTGTCGCTCTCGTCGGGGAAGCCGACGCCGGTGATGTAGTTGGTGAGCGCGTCGACCCAGACATACATCACGTGCTCTTCGTCGCCGGGCACCTTGACGCCCCAGTCGAACGTCGTGCGCGAGATCGAGAGATCGCGCAGGCCGCCTCGTACGAAGCTCACCACCTCGTTCTTGCGCGAGTCGGGGCCGATGAAATTGGGCTGCGTCTCGTAGAGCTTGAGCAGCCTGTCCTGATAGGTCGACAGACGGAAGAAGTAGCTCTTCTCCTCGACCCATTCGACCGGCGTGCCCTGCGGCCCGAGCCGCACGCCGTCGTCGTTCAGGCGCGTCTCGTCCTCGGCGTAATAGGCTTCGTCGCGCACGGAATACCAGCCGGCATAGATGTCGGCATAGATGTCCCCGTTCGCTTCCATGCGCCGCCAGATTTCCTGGCTGGAGCGATGATGTTGCTCCTCGGTGGTGCGGATGAAGCGGTCGAACGAGACGTTCAGGCGCTCGTCCATTTGCTTGAAACGGCCGGCATTGCGGGCCGCGAGCTCCGAGACGGACATTTTTTCGCTGGCCGCGGTCTGGACCATCTTCTGGCCGTGCTCGTCGGTGCCGGTCAGGAAGAACACGTCCTTGCCGTCGAGTCGCGCGAACCGCGCCAACGTATCGGTCGCGATTGCCTCATAGGCGTGGCCGATATGCGGGCTGCCATTGGGATAGGCGATCGCTGTCGTGATGTAGAAGACGTTGTCGCGCGCGGGGGCGATCGCGGGCGTGGTCGCCTGCGGCGCGGCGACGGACTTGGGTGCGCGCGGGGCTTTGGGCTTGGCAATTTTCGACGGTGTGGCGACAGGAGCCGGTGCTGCGGTCACGTGCGGTGCAGCCACCCTTGCGTTCTTGACCGCTTTCTTCGCCGGAGCCTTGTTTTTCGCCGAAGTCTTGGCTGGCTTTTTGGTCGCTGTCCTCACCGCCTTCTTTGCAACGACCTGCTTCTTCGCAGCCTTCTTGCCGGCCTTCTTTGCCGTCGTCGCAGCGCTCTTCTTCACGGCTTTCTTCACCGCTTTCTTGGCGGTCGTCTTTTTGGTCTTTGCGGTTTTCTCGACCTTCTTGGCAACCTTGCGCGCCCGCGCTTTCACGGCCTTCGCAGCCTTCTTCTTGCCGCTCTTGCCTTTGTTGATTTTCTTAGCTCGCGTTGCCACGACGAATTCCTTTACCGGCTTCTCGAAATTTGGAAGCGAACCTGCGTTAGTTTATTGTCTTGAACATGATCCCATCGGAAAACCGCTGCACACTTTTCCGGATCATGCTCTAGCGCGTTGCGTCCGCCAGCCAGCCGAACACCGAGAAAACCAAGGGCTTTCGCTCCAGATTGTAGGTTTCGGTGTCGCGCGCGGCGCGGACGATCTTTTCCCATACCTCAGCTAGGCGCGCAAGGCGCGGCAGATTCTGGTTGGCATTGGCCTCGTCGGCGTGCAGGCGTTCCGCGATCCAGCGATCGATGCCGTCGATGAAGGCGGCAAGCGCAACGCGGTCGCTGGTGCCGAGCGATTCGCCGAGCGTGTGCAATTCGCGCGGATCGACCTGCGGCAGTCGCGCTAGCAGCGCGGCCGTGCGTTGCTGGAGCTTCAGGGCGTCACCGCCGAGCAGCGTCAGCGCCCGCGCGACGCTGCCTTCGGACGCCTCTGCCGCCTCGCGCAACGCCGAATCATTCGGGTCGAGATCGGCAGCGGTTGCGGCTGCACCAATCACATCGTCGGTTGCGAGTGCACGCAGGCGTAGCTTGCGGCAGCGCGACTGAATCGTGGCGAGCACGCGCGCCGGCGCCTGGCTCACCAGCAGGAACAGCGATCGCTGCGGCGGCTCCTCGAGAATTTTCAGCAGTGCGTTGGCGGCATTCGGATTGAGTTCGTCGACAGTGTCGACGATGCAGACGCGCCAGCCTTCGGCCGCTGCGGTCGAGCCGAAGAAGCCGATCGTCTCGCGCGTCTCGTCCACGGTGATCACGGTGCGCATCACGCCGCGGTCGTTGGCGGTGCGCTCCAGCGTCAGCAGGCCACCATGCGAACCCGCTGCAACCTGCCGCGCCACGGCGTCATCAGGATTGATGGCGAGATCTTCAGCGCGCTGCACGGAAGGCGCCAGCGGCTGGCCGTAAGCGAGCACGAAGCGCGCCATCCGATAGGCCAGCGTCGCCTTGCCGATGCCTTGCGGCCCGCCGATCAGCCAGGCATGCGGGATGCGCCCACTGCGATAGGCGGCGAGCAGCGCGGTCTCGGCCTCGCGATGGCCGAACAGAACGCTCGTGTCGCGCGGATGAGACATGGCAGCTTCGCGCTCGGTCTGACGCGGGCTCATATGGACACCACCGATGCAGGCGTCGGAAGCAGGCGATCACGCAGCGCGGTCCAGATTCGTCCGGCAACCGTGTCGGGATCGGAATTGGCGTCGATCAGCACGCAGCGCGCGGGATCGTCCGCCGCGATCTTGCGATAGGCCTCGCGCAGGCCCTGATGGAAACCGAGCTTCTCGGCCTCGAACCTGTCTGGCGTGCCGCTGCCGCGGCGCGCGGCCGCGCGCTGCAAGCCGATCTCGACCGGCAGGTCCAGAATGATGGTGAGGTCCGGCTTGAGATCGCCGATCGTGACCCGCTGCATCGCGTTGATCAGCGCCGCCGGCACCTGGCCGAGACTGCCCTGATAGGCCCGCGTCGAGTCGGCGAAGCGGTCGCACAGCACCCAAGTGCCCTGGTTGAGCGCGGGCTGGATCACGGTGCGAACATGGTCGTCGCGGGCGGCCGCGAACAGCAGCGTCTCGGCCTCGGGTCCGAGCAGCTTGCCCATGCCTGACAGCACCAGATGCCGCATGATCTCGGCGCCCGGCGAGCCGCCCGGCTCGCGCGTGACGAGGATGCGCATCCTGGCTGCCTTGAGACGATCGGCAAGCTTCTTGATCTGGGTCGACTTGCCCGTCCCCTCGCCGCCTTCAAAGGTGACGAAACGCCCGCGTCCGGACGGCCACTTTACCGCGCTTTCACTCATGATCAGAGCTTCTCGGCGCCCGCGCGGAACATACCGATCACGAGCTCGCTGGCGCCGTCGATCGCGCGACGCACGGTCGAGCCGGTGCCGATCGCGTCAGCGGCGTAGACCGGCGTCTCCACCGCGATGTTGCCGCTGCGCCAGACCCTGACCAGCCCGACCTTCTGGCCGGCCTCGACCGGCGCGCGCACCGGACCGCTATAGACGACGCGCGCGATAAGCTTGTCGCTTCCGTTCTTGTGCACCATCACTTTCACGGGCGTCTTGGCCACCAGTTTCACCGAGCGGCTCTCGCCGCCGAACACCTTGGCGTAGCCGACGGGCTGATCGGCCGCGATCAGCGTGCGGGTCTCGAAATTGCGAAAACCCCATTCCAGCATCTTCTTGGCTTCGGTGGCGCGATCGTCGGGGTCATCCAGCCCGTTGATGACGACGATCAGCCGCGTGCCATTCTGCACAGCCGAGCCGACCATGCCGTATCCGCCTTCCTTGGTGTAGCCGGTCTTCAGACCGTCGGCGCCTTCCATGGAATTGAGCAACGGATTGCGGTTGGGCTGGCGGATCTTGTTCCAGGTGTATTCCTTCTCGCCGAACAGTTTGTAGAATTCGGGGAAGTCGAGAATGATGTGCCGGGCAAGGATGCCGAGCTCGCGCACCGTCATCTTGTTGGCGGGGTCGGGCAAGCCGTTGGAATTGCCGAAGGTCGACTTCGTCAAGCCAAGTTCACGGGCGCGCTTGGTCATGAAGTCGGCGGCGAAAATCCGTTCGTTGCCCGCCATGGCTTCGGCCAGCGCAATGCAGGCGTCGTTGCCGCTCTGGATGATCGCCCCGTGCAGGAGATCGTCGACCGTGACCTTGCTGTTGATCGCGGCGAACATGGTCGAGCCGCCGGAGGGCGCTCCGCCCCTGCGCCAGGCATTCTCGCTGATCCGGTATTCGTCAGTCAGCTTGATGTCGCCCTTCTTGATGGCGTTGAAGACGACCTCGGCGGTCATCAGCTTCATCATGCTGGAGGGCGCGCGCAGCTCGTCGGCGTTCTTCTCGAACAGCACGCTGCCGCTGGAGGCCTCGATCAGGATCGCGGTCGGGGCGTCGCCGTCGAAGCCGGAATCATCTGTTTTCTTGGCGCCCTGAACGCTCTGGTTGGCGGCGTAGAGTGCCCCGCTCCAGCCAATGGCGGCCACCAGGGCCGTCGCGATCAAGCCACGCGCCAGCGCTCCGGGGGTGAACCGGGTGCGCCCAAACGAGGAAAGATGAAATTCCATGGCCAAGCCCTGAGAGCGGCGTTCTAACAGTTGGAGCGGGTGCGAACAACACGGGGTGGCCGCTTGTCCCGAGATTGCACGATTCTCGTCCCGCCCCTATCGTGGCACCTCAGATTTTCTGACCAAACCCCTGAAACAAGGCGGAAAAGCGATGTCCTCCACCCGCGTGACCAAGGCCAACGGCATCGACCTGTTCATCCGCGAAGCCGGTCAGGGGCCGCTGGTGGTGCTGTGCCACGGCTGGCCGGAACTCTCCTACTCCTGGCGCCACCAGATCCCGGCGCTGGCGCAGGCCGGGTTTCGCGTCGTCGCCCCCGACATGCGCGGCTATGGCCAGAGCTCAGCGCCGCCCGAGGCGACGGCCTATTCGATCTTCGACACGGTCGGCGATATCGTCGGCCTCGTGCAGGCGCTTGGCGAGACCAAGGCCATGGTGGTCGGCCACGATTGGGGTGCACCGGTGGCATGGCACGCGGCGCTGTTCCGGCCCGACATCTTCACGGCGGTCGCCGGCCTGAGCGTGCCGCCGCCGTTCCGCGGCCGCGGCAAGCCGCTCGACCTCCTGCGCCAGGGCGGCATCACCAATTTCTATTGGCAGTATTTCCAGGCGCCCGGCGTTGCCGAAGCCGAGTTCGAGCATGACGTCGCGCGCACCATGCGCATCGTGCTCGGCGGGCGCGGCCTTGCCGATCCCTCCGCAGCCATGTTCGTGCTGGAGGGCAAGGGATTCCTCGGCCACGGCAATCCGGAGGAGCCTCTGCCGGCCTGGCTCAGCGAGACTGACCTTGCCTATTTCACCGAAACCTTCCGCAAATCCGGTTTTCGTGGCGGCCTGAACTGGTATCGCAACCTCGACCGCAATTGGGAGCTGACGGCGCCCTGGCAAGATGCGCAAATCCACCAGCCCTCGCTCTTCATTGCCGGTTCAAAAGACGCCGTCATCACCGGCCTGATCGGAGCCAAGCGCGTCAACGAGCTCGAGCGCGCGCTGCCCAATCTGAAGCGAAAGCTGATCATCGAGGGCGCCGGCCATTGGGTCCAGCAGGAGCGGCCCGACGAGGTGAATGCGGCGCTGGTGAGCTTCTTGAAGGAAAGCGCGGCTCAGTAGAGGCCGCGACCGCTCAGGATGCCGCGGGCCTCGGCAGCGCCGTCCGAGGCGTAGGCGCCGGACGGTGCGCTCTCGGTCGCATAGCGGCCGTCCCCGTCATAGGACACGGCGCGCGCGTTCTGGAGCGCCCGGCCCCGGTTGCGGCTCGAGGCCGACATTTCCGAGGTCGCACTGAGCGAAGCCATGTCGGCGGAGGTGTTGCCGAGATTGTAGGGCCGTCCCTCCGGCGTCGGAACTTCGCCGCGCATGGCGCCGCGGTTCGATGATGGCAGCTCCGGCACGAAGGGCCTCGCCGAGGCGACCCGGACCATCGACGGCGACGGCGCCGGGGTCCCGGTGCGCAAGGTGGCCATCAGCTGGCGGTCGTCGGAGCCTTCCAGCGGCGCCCGGCCGACATATTCGACACGGACCTTGGCGATGCCATTGCCTTTGAATTCAAGCAGTTCGGCGGCCTTGTTCGAGACGTCGATGAGCCGGTTGCCGTGATAGGGCCCGCGGTCATTGACGCGGACGATCAGCGATTTGCCGTTCGATACGTTGGTGACCCGCGCATAGGACGGCATCGGCAGGGTCGGATGCGCCGCGGTCAGCGAACCCATGTCGAACACTTCGCCATTGGCGGTCAGACGGCCGTGGAAATCGTCGCCGTACCACGACGCCATGCCCTCGGCACGGTAGTTGACGTCCTCTTCGGGCACATAGGTCCGGCCACCCACCACATAGGGCTTGCCGACGCGGTAGGCGCCGCCGCCCTTCGGGACCGGATCACCCAAAGCCACGACCCGGGGGCTCGAGGACACGCCGTATTTCGGATCGACCCGGCTGGCGAATTTGTTGGAGGACGCACAATTGGCGAGCGCAAGGCAGGTCGCGACCGCCGCAACACCGCGCGCGGCCCGCAAAACCGAATCTGACCGTCGGATCCCCATTCGCCCCAAATACCACTTTGCCGGAGGCGTACCTAACCCGCTTTGGCTACGGGGCAGCGCTGTCCGGTCCTTTGCTCCGAGGCGGCCCACCACCGCGTCGGAAGTGGTAACGATAACGCAACCCGAACACGGCGGAAATGGGGAGCCCACAGCGATCACGCCGGGATGGTAAACGGGGCGTTTGCGTTCGCCCCGTTGAACTACGGAGCGCGGGCACCCTGCTCTGTGCCATGGCCGGACATTCTGTTGCGCCAAATCCTCACTCCACCCCCATTGTCGCGCCGCTCACTGGAATTCTTTTGACTGTGCAAGGCCGCCCGCGTTTTCTCGCGTGCAGGGCGGAATGGAATGAGACGATGATCGAGACGGTTTCGGCACTGATGGGTTTGGTAAGCGCGGGGATCTTCCTGGCCCATGCGTTTGAAGGTTATCGCACGAGGGCCTGAGGCACTCGCGCGGACGGCAAGCATCACCCTTTCAAGACGGCGCGTTCGGACATTTTTAATCGATCCGATCGAGCATCCAAGACGAGAGCGGCAGGTGTCCCATGCGCAACCATGACCTCGTATCCGATGGCTTCCTGGCCCTGACCGCCAGTGGTTTGGTCCTGCTGTGCTCCAGCCTCGTGGCATTGGCCTTCGCCTGAGCACCCAGCACTTCCCGACAAATACCCTTACCGCAGTCCTAGCAGCGAACGTCGATAGAGGCTGTCGCGGGCTTCGCTCAGGCAGACGAAGCTGCCGGTAAAACCCTGGCCGTACCGCTTCTGGCCTTTGCCGTAGTAGACGCCTTTGCTGAAATCGAGCCAGACCACCCGGTCGTGGGGGCAATGACGCTGCGCCTGCGCCTCGTAGCGAAATGGCGTCAGCGGCGTGGCCGATACCTCGGCACCGCTGCAGCCGAGCAGGATCGCAGCCGCGAGCGTAATCGCGCCGGGCCATTTGCCGAAGCTGCTCCAAGATACCCCGCAAGACACCACCCGCCTCCCGATCCCGGCCGTCGCACGATAGCCGCTCGGCACGGTAGCACGAAACGGTACGGTCATCGGAGGGCCTCGCGTCTTCCACCCGCCACCTTGTCGGGCTACATGCAAGCGAGATGACCCCGATGCGAGGATGCTGCCTGAATGTCGGTTGAGCCTGGACCCAAATCCGAACTCCGCACCGAACCGCGCCTGCCGTTGCCGCGCCTGGGCTTGATCCCGATGGTCATCTTCGGCTCGCGCTGGCTGCAACTGCCGCTCTATTTCGGTCTGATCGTGTCGCAGTGCGTTTACATCGCGCTGTTCCTCAAGGAGCTCTGGCATCTCTCCTGGCACGCCCTCGACCTCACCGAGCAGCAGATCATGATGAGCGTTCTGGCGCTGATCGACGTGGTGATGATCTCCAACCTGCTCGTGATGGTGATCGTCGGCGGCTACGAGACGTTCGTCTCGCGGCTCGAGCTCCAGGGCCACCCCGACGAGCCGGAATGGCTCGGTCACGTCAACGCCAGCGTCCTAAAGATCAAGCTCGCCATGGCCATCATCGGCATCTCCTCGATCGCGTTGCTGCGCACCTTCATCGAGGCCGGCAATCTCGGCTCGGACCGCGCCGGCTTTACCGAGACCGGTGTGATGTGGCAGGTGCTGATCCACCTCACCTTCGTCGTCTCGGCGATCGGCATTGCCTACGTCGATCGACTGAGTGACTCCGGGGCGCGCAAGCATGCGGAGTGAGGCCCGAGGGCCGGCTTGCTACTTGTCCGCTTCGAGTTGCTGCAACGCCTGGTGCAGGCATTCCTGAAGCTTGGCTGCGACCTGCTCGCGCGCGACGCCCTTGGCGGCAAGATCGCCTGACACCTTGTCGAGGATCTCGTCCATCGTCTGGTTCTCCAGATGGTCCGTCACCAACGCCGTCGCGTAGCCGGCCGCGGCATCGCCACTGAGGCCGAGCTGGCTTGCGGCCCAGAGCCCGAGCAGCTTGTTGGACCGGGCCGTGGCCTTGAACATGAGCTCCTCGTCGTGGACGAATTTGGCCTCAAAGCCCTGCTCGCGTTTATCGAACGTGGTCATGGTCAGCTCCATTGTCGTTTTCGCTGATCGGGATCGGACTGGCTGGGAGCGAACGTCTCCGTGGTTCACGTCAGGATTATGTGAAGCTTCCGGCGGAAGCCAAACGCCGTCAAGCCTGCTGGGCGCGTCCAAGGCACCCCCCAGCTCTACGACAGCCAGCTCGGCTAGGCTGAGATGTTTACTATTCGTTAAGCAGACTCAGTGCCGCATGGCGCGGGGACATCGAGAGCTGACGCATGAACAAAGAGCTGCGGGAGTTTCGACGACTTGAACGGGTCTGCCTGGAGCAGGCAGACCTCTCCACCATGGACCTCGCGCGAAGCGGGTTGCTCAAGGTTGCAGAGGATTGTCGCATCGCAGCCGAAGCGATCGAGGCGCAATCGCCGCGCAGACCGTTCGCAAGTGCCGTTCAGGCGCTGAAGCAGGCGTTGAGTGTGACGCGCGTCCCTCACCGGCACTGAGGCCGGCGCTCGCGGACAAGGCCATCTTTGATTTGACGGGGCGACCGCGTGCGGTCAGCCCTTCGCTTCCATCTGTTCACGTGCCAACCGTTCGGCCCTCAGCCGTTCCTTGTTGGCATAAAACGCCTTCTGCGCCGCTTCATGATCGCGCATGGCTTTTTCGGCTTCGATACGGCGTGTCGCATCACGCGCCTGCCGCTGTTCGGGGGTCAAGGGCTTGCGCCGGTAGGAAATGTCTTCCGTCATGGCCAGATAACGCGGCGGTGAGGAAAGAGTTCCCAGTGGCCCCCCTGGGCGCACTGTGGCGCACTGTGGGCCGACTGCATAAATGTGCGAAAACAACCCCATGCACAGTAGCCAAGTGCTTGTGCAGACAGCACTTTTTTATCACCCTGACGATGCGTTTGATCCGGCGGCGATCTCGATGTCCGCAATAACAGGCAAATGGTCCGAATAGGCCCTCGCCCCTTCGTCGGTCCAGACTTTCCCGATCGGGCTGTCGGACGTTGCATAGATCCGGTCAAGCCGCAGGAGGGGTAAATGCGACGGGAAAGTTCGCAGCCGCGTCCGGTTTGGGCAGGCCTGCGCGAGCACGCGCCGCACCGATTTGATCCAGAACCAGTCGTTGAAATCTCCGAGGACGACGGTCCTTCCAGGCTTCACCAGCCTCACCAGCGCCTGAGCCTGCGCATGGCGCTCATGGATGCTCAAGCCGAGATGCGTGGCCACCACGCGGACATCGCCGACCGGCGTCAGTAGTCCCGCGGCGATCGCTCTGCGCGGCTCCCGCTCACGATACGACACGTCGACGATCTCGGGCGGGCCGGAGAATGGAAAGCGGCTCAGGAGCGTCTGGCCGTATTCGCCATCCGCCGTGACGATCGACTTGGCGTGAACACGGTGATCGCCGACGACGCTCGCCAGCTTGGCAAACGGATCGTCTGATCGCGATCGCGAATCCACCTCCTGAAGCGCGACGACATCGGGAGCCCATTTGCGAATGATGGAGCAGATACCCTCCAGATCGAACTTCGGATTGAGATTGAAGGTGCCGTGCACATTCCACGTCATGAAGCGCATCAGCGCCTCCCGGCGAGCCACGTCGCGACGAATTGCGCGCCTGCGCAGATCGCGAGCCAGCCCAGGAACGCCAGTGCGAGCAGCAATATGTTGACCCAGGACGCATTCCTGGCGAGATCTGCGATCTGAGCCCCCAAAACTGCCATGGCGAGAATGCCGGGCGTCATGCCAAGCAGCGTTCCGACCAGGAAGTCACGCAGAGGCAGCGTGCTGGCGCCAGCCACGACATTCACCACCGAGAACGGCGCGATCGGAATCATCCGGATGACGACGACGGCCAGGATGCCCTTGCCGACAACACGTTCCTGGATGCGCGCGGTACGTCGTCCAAGCAATCGCTGCAGGCGTTCGCGGCCGAGTGCCCGTCCGATCGCAAACAGGACAAAGGCGCTGAGCACGACGCCCGTCATGGCGGTGACGAAGCCTAACCACGGTCCTAGCGCGGCAGCAGTTGCCGCAATGAGCACGAGAACCGGAAAAACCACCAGCCCGCCGACGACGAAAGCTGCAATCGCGAATGGCGGCCCCCAGATGGACTGCGCGTAGCCAGACAGCAATTTCGACATCCGGCCTGCGTCGGCGAAATCGCTCAATGACGTGTACGACCAGGCCATCGCCAGGCCAAAAAGCGCCACGGCAATCGATACCACCCCGATGATCGTCTTCGTGTTCCACATGCGAGATGCCGCCCGCTCCAGATGAAGAGGCCGCTCCGGATCCGCCACCGGCTGAACCATTGTGGCCAGAGCGCTGGTCAGCACCGAGGATTCCACGTCCCGCAGCGCCTTCGTCCCACCGGCTCTCGAGACGTCGTCCAGGAGCGCAAAAAGACGATGGTCGTTTGCCGCGACGGCCTGTTCATCGAGACCGCAGAAATGCGCGATCAGGCGACGGCGGACCGAGGCGATGAACTCCCGGTGCTCGCTTGAGGCGGCTTCAAAGATCAGGTCACATTCGCTGTCGGCGCCCATCGACCGATTGTTCAGATTGGCCGAACCGATCCGCAAGATCCGATCGTCGACGATCATGAGCTTGCTGTGCACCATCACGGCCGCTTCCGTATCCCCATTCCCCGACACCGGATAGACGAAGCGAATGCGATCGGCGATGCCGGCCGAACTGAAGCAGTCGATGAAGGCGCCCCGGCCGTTCTGCATGGCTTGGGATTCCAGCCACGACGAATGCAGTTTTGGCGTGACGACCAGAACCCGAAGCGAAGGCACGCGCAACATCTGCTCCGCGAGTTCGCGCGCGATCTTGGTCGCGCTGGTGAACTGGTTCTCGATGTACACGAAGCTCGTCGCGGACCGGATCGCTGCGATCAACGAGCGTTCGACCTCCCGGAGCGTCGAACCTGCCGGACAAACCACCTCGGTCCTGGCGATACCGACCGGCATATGCTCAGCCTCGACCGGCACATTCGCCGGCCAACGCAAGCTCTTCAGCGGGCGCCGATCGTCAATCTGTTGGCCTGCCGCGCGCCAGCGTTCCTCCACGAGTTCGCACAGCCACGCCGCCGCGTCCCCGTCGACCATGCATTGAACATCATGAAACGGAAGGTATGGCTTGCCCTGGGGATCACAGCGCGATGCGTGATCAGCGCGATGATCACTCGTGTCCCAGCGCCTGATCGTCAGATCGAGCCCGCCGACGAACGCCAGTGAACCGTCGACACAGACGATCTTCTGGTGTTGGGCCGAACCAAATGGAAGCGTGGAATCCAGGTGAAATCGGACGCGGCCATCGGTGTCGGCGGTAAATTTGGCCGCGGAATTCCATTCCCTCTCGGAAGCGTAGAACGAGACGAAGTCCCAGACCAGAATGTTGATCCGCAAGGTGGGACGGCGTTGGACCAGCGCACGCAGGAATGGTCCGAGCTGTTCCGGCAAGCCGTCATCCGCTCGCCCGGACTCTCCGACCAGCCTGGTCTCACTGTGGATATCCCAACCGACGATATAAACGAGGTCCTGCGCCTGCAGCAGCGACTCCCGCAGGGCCGCGAAATAAGCGGCAGCATCGTTCAGAACCGCCACACGCCGCGCCTCGCACCGCCGCCAGACGGTGTCGCCGGGGATCAGGGTCGATGAGCTCTGAAGCAGGTCAACCTCGCCATTCGCATTCGCGTCTAAACGCGCTGAACGCTGAACGGGTTCCTTGTCTTCACGGCCGCGGCTCGCGTGCGGCGCGCCCGTATGCTGGAGCGCACGATTGCCGCTACTTGGTTCGGACAGACTTTGCACCGGCGCCTTTCAAGGCGTCTGCAATCTTTTCAGGCGCATCGCCGTGAAAATCCACGGAGACCTCGATCGGGCCTTCCAGCTTCTGGTGCCCCTCCGGCGCAGGCGCGGCCTTGGCGTCAGGACCGGCCGGGCGTGTCCCCGACGTGTTCGCACCACCGACGGCCTGGACGAAGACGTCGGTTCGCGGCACGCCGCATTCCTGCACGACATGCTCAACCGCAAGCTCGGCGCCGCGGCGCGTGTCGAATTCTCCAATGATCGTACTTTCCAAGGGCGCCCTCCGTGGCTGGACCAGAGTGCCAACAACAGGCCAGCGCGGGCCAGGTTCCTGAACGCGCCGGCGTTTAGAACCGAACGATCCCGAACAGAAAAAGCAGCGCGACAGTGATCAACCCGGAGACCAGCAGCGAGCCGAGGCATCCCAGCCGATTTGAGAAAAAGAAGAACATACGTCGCCCATCCCATTGCTTCGTGACGGGCTAAGTTCTCCCATTCGACAGCGTTCCTGGAGGCGTTTTGGGACGCGCGAACAAGAACCAATCCAAGAACCAATCCAAGAACCAATCATCGAGCGGGACGTTGAGTCCGCGATGTCAGACGCTTTTGATTATTTCCGAGCGCATGCGGTCCGAGCCCTTTGCAAGGCCCGGGCGATGCCGCGCGGACGAATGAAACATCTGCAGACCGTCGTGGCCCGGATCTACCACCTGCTGACCAAGGAGGCTGCGTACGGGCCGAACCTGCAGCATATGGACGACTTCCGGGCAGCCCAGAAGCTCGAGAAGTCGATCGACTGAACTGCAATGACGGTGACGCGGCGTTCAGCTCCCTTTGGGAGTGGTCCTTGACTGCGCAGCGCCGAGGGACTTGCCAAGCCCGGGATTGATGGCGAGCGATGCTCCGGCGGCGCCGCCGGCTTCATAGGCCGTCCTCGACACCATCCGGCTGGTGCTGCGCTGGGTCCGCATCCTCAGGTCGAGCTTGTCGAACTCCGCATCGACCACCGAGGTCTTGAGAACCACCAGCCCGCGGCCGGTGCTTTCGTTGACCTGATCGCGCCTGCCCTTGATCGCCAGCAGCCTGTCCGCGATCGACGCCACCATGCCGAGCGCGAAGGAGGCATTGGCCAGATGCCGCTCCTGATGCCGGAACCTGCTGTAGTCGACCGAGGTCTTGAAGCGGCCAAGTTCAGCGCGCACGGCGCCGTCGATCAATTCGGCCACATAATGCGCGACCTCGATATCAGCGCCGAGACCGAAGAACACATAGCGGCTCTCGCCGGCCTCATTCTTCTCGCGCCAGACCCGACAATCGCAGAAATGAGCGATCGCGCCGATGCAGTCGTCCAGGGGAATGCGCTTCTTGCGAAAAGTCTCGTAGACCCTCCGTTCGCACGGCGACGCGCGCAGCTCGACGTCCGAGAGCGACAGATCGTGGCGATCCAGCAGCTCGGCGACCTTGGCGGCCGCAGACAGCGCTTCGTCCTCGGTGCAGCCATTGGCGATCGTCTTGGCACGCAACGCCTGAATGCGGAGCTTCAGCTTGTCGAGCGCGGCCGGATTAGAGGTCTGATGCACTGATTACCTGTCCGGGAAAGCCCGACGGATAGAACCCGGTCGGATAGACTGGCGGAAGGGGTGTCTTGTCAACTGTATTGATCTTCGACTTTTTTCGAACGGACCTCACTCCTTCTACGTGCGGTGCACGACTCGCCGCACTGACCATAAAATGCAGAGACGAGGCTTCACTACAATCGACGTTCTCGTCTATTTCCACCGCAGCTGACAAATCACTGTCGGGAGCAGACCACCACAAGCCGAACGAGGTTGCGTTGGCGCCTTGGCATTGGCGGCTGCGTCTTGTTCACAGTATTTCGAGCTTGCGGTCAGCCGGCTTTGATCCCTGCGCTTGCTGAGTAGTCGGCAGCAGCCTGGTGGATTGAAAGACGCACTGATCAAGGCCGTCGATCGGTTTTGTGCCGCGACACATTCCTGAAGGGACTGGACCCACTGTTAAGGTTTAGCGGTCAGGTTAACCCCAGCGAACGTTTTGCTGGGAGCGTCGAATTCGATATGACCTCGAAATAGAGGAATATTCGAATGTCCAATAGAACCGCATTTCAAACTGCAGACGCAGACGAGCCCCACAACTTTTTTGATCCCGTCATTCCCCTCACCTTCAGCGCTGTAGCCCTCCTGGCCACAGCTGTTTCGCTGGAGGCGATTGGGTTCATCGCTTGGCAGCCAGCCACCTTTTTGGTTGCCTATATCTTTGGCTGACGCGCGATTGGCTGGCATGAGCGAATTCGAAGGCCTATCTGACCAGTTCATTCTGCGGATGCACGAGTTCATCCGCCAAGAGGTGCAAGCAGATAGGCTAGCCGGCACGCGTTTTGTCGGATTGCCAGCGAGGCTGCGCGCGGAAGCTCTGCAGGGGAAATCGAGCGACGCGGCTTGTTCTGCACGGCAATTGAATGGCCTCAGCATCTTGAGCCTGGAGCGGACAAATACGCACCGACCATTGGACACCGGAAGACGATCTAAAAGGCTCCCGCGTAGCGGCCTCGGTCTAACCAGTCCCCGGCCCCTCCGACCCGGGGCCGCCTCTCCATGAGCCTACCGCCTGGTTGGCGCCTCGCGCAGCTAACTCCCGGTCCAGATCTTTCAGTCGCCCGAGCAGGTTCTCGACGATCTCCATGCAATCGGAATGTCCCAACGACTGCACGCCACTTGAATGCTCACGAATTCTCCGCCGACTTCGCCCCAGAGACGGTACGGCTCAAATTAGAAATGGGTTTCGCTAAAGCGAAAGGCCGCAGGGTGGTTCCAGCCCCCACTGCGGCCATCCCGGTCAAATTACAAACTGGTACTTAAATCTCGCCGGTGTTCTCACAGTAGAACACCGTGTTCCGAAAAAGGATTCCGTAAGACTACCGGAATTCAAGGTGGCCCGGATTGTCACTCGGGCGCAAAACTGGCAGCGATTCCTCACCAGCCCCCATGCTCCCGGCTGCCGATCAATTGCGGATCAGAGCGCCGGGAGCGACGCTAGGACTTCCCAGACTCCGGAGGTCGCTATCGCCACAGCCGGCGCGTGATGTTGAACAACGCCGCAAGCGGGACGCCCGCCAAGACACCCAGCATGCTGCACGACGTGACCAGCAGCGCAGCGCTAAGCGGCCCCGCGCTTGTCACAAATCCACAGGCTGCGCCTAAGCCTCCCAGCGTTCCGGCAAAGACGACCATGTTGCGGTCGTTGCGCGCCTCGACGTTATAGATCGGGGGCCTTTTGCGGTGAAGAATGGGAGGACCGAACGGCACCTTCGAGCCGCAATTTGGGCAGGCCGACGCACTCGGTGAAACCGGGTGGTCGCAGTCGTGGCAATCGATCAGCTTTTTGGTCCGTCCCATGCCGCAAATCGTAGCGGCGGGGCGGCCAGTCCACAAGTTCGGCAGCTACTCCCAGCACACCGTCCTGCATGACCACAGCAGGGCCGCTCTGATCCCCGCATTCCCCGCGTTTGACTGGCGTTGAAAACCTGCGCGCCGTGCGCCATCGGACTAGGAGATGGCGGAAGGGGTGTCAACCGAAGGGGGCTGATTTTCTTGGTCTATTTTGATTTTCTGGGGTTTGACCCACGCCCTGCCCCACATGCCCAAAGAAGAGCCCCGGAGAAGCGGGTCCGTTGCCTGTCTACGATGCGGTTCCAATCCCCCTTCACGGTGGATAGAGCAATTCGTTTCCGCTAGGGAGCGCCATCCAATGATTTCAACAGCTTACGATAGCCATGAGCGGCACTAGCGGGACCTATTAGCGGGATGTTGTCAAACGTTCTGCGAGGTCGCCGCGGAGCCTGTCATGGCCCTCAATTGCCCGCGCCATGATAACAGCCACATGTTTGGCTACGTCTCTCGCGATGGCGAGGGTTGAGCGCCCGCGGGGCACGCCATTCTCCCGGCTAAGACGCGGGCTCAAGAAGCTCGAACAGGACCGCTCCTAACAATTTCGCCTCCCGCCGCTTGTCGGTTTCCCCCTCGTCCGCAAACACGATCTGTCATAGTCTGCACCTCCAAGAAGAGCGACGCGTATAAGCGGGACTAGTGGAGACGCCAATGCCCTCAAGGCGCGAAGACTCTATTTCAAGGCACAGCGGTACGATGAACGCGGATCGCTCGCCAGCCGCGCCGAGCCTTCGCGACTTTGGACTACACCAGCTCCGCAAGCCCAAGGCAGATCTTGTAATTATTTTCGTACATGGCGTCCTTTCGGGAGGAGAAGCCGCATGGGGCCAACCATCCTGGCCAGAATTGGTTGCAAACGAGCCCGACTTGCAGGACGCCGGGCTCTTTGTATTCACGTACCAAAGCACCGTTGTGTCCCGCACATACAGCATTGGCGATGTTGTGGATGCATTGCGGGAACACTTTAATCTCGAATCGCTATGGGATCAGCGTCGTCTCGTCTTTGTGTGTCATAGTATGGGTGGAATCGTCGTTCGCAGGTTTATTGTCGTCAACCAAGCGAGATTAATCGAACACAACTGCTCTATTGGCCTTTTTCTTGTCGCATCGCCATCGCTCGGATCGAGTGACGCAAACCTCATAGGCCTTCTTTCCCTGGTACTCCAAAATACGCAGGCATTAGCTCTGCGTTTTTCCCAAACCAATACGTGGTTGAACGATCTCGATCGAGAATTTATGACGCTAAAAGAAAGTGGCCGCCTTTCGATATCAGGGAAGGAAATAGTAGAGGATCGCGCGATCGTACTGAAGCGATGGTTGGGTCTGCGCAACCAAGTCGTCGAACCGTTCTCCTCAGGTCGATATTTCGGTGAGGTGTTCAAGGTTCCGGGTTCTGATCATATCTCAATTAGCAAGCCGCAAACATCTGACGCTATCCAGCACCGGCTGCTCAAGCAATTTGTCATCGAATTCAATGCTGCAGAAGTTGAAATGAGGCTCGGCGCAGAGGCTATTCAAAAGAGACTAGAAGTCGAACCCGATCCACCCCATCAGGTAATCAGCCGGTCTACGCCTCTAGCAACGGCGACGAGCCGCGATCAACCGGCCACGGGCGATCGCTCGATCACCATCGGCCGGGATGCGATTGGAAGCGTCATAGTTACCGGGGACAACAACCACACGAACGCCAGATCTAAGCAGGGATGAGCAGAAGGCCTAACGGAGGTTGCGATTGAACAAGGAAGCGGATCGCATTGGAGATAACGCGATTCGGGTCGAGGGCAACGTTGTCGGTTCCGCGCTCATAACGGGTGACGGAAACGTAATCACGATCGTCTACTCGGGTGGCTTTGTTCGAACTCGCCAATCACATGCCCCAAACCCGTACAGAGGGCTTCAGGCGTTTGATGAGACATCTACCGAGTTTTTCTTTGGTCGAGAGCGCGTCGTTGATCGGTTGATCAAGCGATTGGCGTACTTGACGTCGCCCGCGGCGGCCGGAACGACCCGGTTGCTTACCATTCTGGGCCCTTCGGGTTGTGGGAAAAGTTCCGTTGCTCGTGCCGGCCTGTTGCCGGCCTTAGCGCAGGTCAATGTCCCTTGGCTTCGAGAAGCGAGCGTCGCAATTCTTCGGCCGGGAAACGATCCTATCGAGTCGCTGGCGGACTCTTTGGCACGGTTAGCTACCGGGCAGGCCAATCCATCAGCAACACGAATTGAGTTTGCCGGATTGGTGCGGGAACGCGCCCGGTTGGGCGCGCATGATAGCGTGTCACTGATCATGCGCGCTTATTGTCCCAGTGCGAAACGGTTGATCGTTCTAGTGGATCAATTCGAAGAAACTTACACTCTTTCGAAGCCCCTCGATCCGAGAAATCAAGCGCAGATTCAAGCGACCAAAGCTGAGCGAGACGCCTTCGTGAATGCGTTACTGCATGCTGCAGCAGAACCGGAAGGCTTGATCTCAGTCGTATATACACTGCGAAGCGATTTCTTAGGTGCATTGAGCGAGCACCCTGAACTGAGCAACACAGTCGCTATCACCCATGAATTATTGCCATCCATGGGGCGCGAAGACCTGCGGCGGGCTATAGCCGAGCCGGCGCGCGTAGCGCAGGATCCCATCGACTCAGCGACCATAGAACGCATTCTTGACCAGGCAGAGGGCGAGACTGTTGCTCTACCCCTTGTACAATTCGCATTGGAACAAATCTGGGAGAGGATGCGCGATAGCTTGTCCCCTGCCGACACATTAACGTCGTTGGGTGGAATTGGCGGCGCGCTCGCGAGTCGCGCTGACGAAGTTCTGGCGGCGCTGCCTCTTGAACAACAGAAGCTGGCTCAGCGCGCTACTCTTATGACGGTTCAGCTTGGCGATGTTGCGGCACGCGACACACGCCGAAGAGCTTGGCTTGACGAGATAGTACCGGCGGGCTGCACCGAACGAGAGGTCCGCGAAGCAGTTGAACCTTTCGTCGAAGCGAGGTTGCTCGGCATCGGCGCTACCGACAGTGGCCGAGTCTGGATCGAGCTTCCACACGAAGCGTTGATACGTCACTGGCAGCGTCTGCTCGGCTGGCTAGAAACGCAGAGGGAGGATCTCCGCTTTGGCCGTCACTTACAAACGGTCGCCTCTGGGTGGGATCGAGCGAAGCGTCCGCGTGGCAGTCTTTGGCGTCCCCCCGATCTCGATCTTCTCCGACGTTACGCGATGCGGAGCCAAGGTGCTTTAACAGAACTACAGTCGGCATTCCTTGCTGCCTCAGAGCGGCAGTCCAAGCTTGAATGGTGGCTCGTCAGGGCGGGTATGGCCGCCATCTTGGCACTGGCCATGGCCGCCGGTTCGCTGGCCTTTGTTAGTTCGTCTCAACGCGACGTGGCCGAACGAGCCAGATCTGAAGCTTCTAAGCAACGCGACGACGCTCTTCGTTCGCAATCGCTGTTTTTAGCTCAAACATCAGCGACCCTCGCACGGAAGGGCGAAACTCGCCTCGCCGCCTTCGCTGCTATGGAAGCTCTTGGGCTAGAGCCACAACAATCCCGGCCCTACGTACCAGAGGCCGAAGCCGCACTGACGATGGCTCTAGAAGGATACCTCGCTCGAGGACAGTCGCTCGGCCACATGGCCCGCCTCGTCGGCCTGGACGCCAATCTCCCGGTAGATCGAGTTGCGACGGCTGGAGCGGACGGCACATCTATCTTGTGGACCTATTCAGAGGGTCGTTCAATCGCAAGATTGGCGCGCTGTGAGCAGAACCGACGCGACAACGCGCACGTCAATTTTGTCAAATTCAGTCCTTCCGGCAAGGCTATCGTCTCTCTGTGTTCAGACGGCACCGTGTTGGTGAGCGAGAGCGACTTAGGAAAGGAAATTTGGCAATTTAAGTTACAATCTACTCAGGGCGAGAAAACCTGGGGAAACGCCTTGATGCATGCGGCCTTTAGCTCCGATTCTCAATTGCTGGCGGTTGGCGATGACGCTGGACGCCTTACAGTATTTCGAGCGAGCGACGGTGTGCTGATAAGCCAATTTTCAGGCCACGGCATATTCGGCCAACAGGGCGACGTGGACTTTGTAGATGTCGCCTCTTTAGGCGCGCGCGTCTTGTCGGCTTCGCGCGATGGGACCGTACGAATATGGAAGATCAAGTCTACTGACGATCCAGTCGTTCTCTCAATGCAAGTTTTGGATCGCCACGGTCGAAATGAATTGCCGATCGTGCCGGTTGTCATCGCGTCCAATATGTTCGCAAATCACGTGAGATATGCAAAGTTCATCGTAAGCGATACAATGGTAGTAACGCATTCGACGGATGGTGTCGCCAGACTTTGGAATGCTGATACTGGCGCAAAACTTCGGGAGTTTGGTTCAAGTTCAAGGCAAGTTGGCCAGGTCACAACGTCTGCCGACGGAAATAAAGTCGCTTTAGCTTGGACGGATGGGTCAACTGATATTATCGACGCATCGTCGCTTAGTACGATCCGCACTTTTGAGACCGACAAAGACCCCATTGCGGTGGCCTTTTCCAAGGATGGGACCCTATTCGGAGTTCAGTCGAGAAACGCAGTTGTCGTCTATTCCGTGAACCCGCAGTCGTCGATACGCTACGAAACGCAGGTTGGCTCGGTCATCGGCTTTCAGTTTACCAACGCTTCTGAAATCCTCGTAGCCGACTCGCTTGGTCGAGTAAATGTTCGAGATTTTGTTGCGAGCGCAACTCGTGTCATCGCCAATCACATCGGGCCAGTAGCGGACCTTATTTTTGGCCCTCATGACGCCATTCTATTCTCTGGTTCATCTGACGGCACGATTCGCGGTTGGACGGAAGGCACCCTTACTTGGCTCGGTCCGATCGCACAGCCAGGGCGCCCAATCAAACGGATTGTGCCGTCTAAGGATGGATCACGTCTCCTTCTCATCCTCGCTGATAACTCACTCGAAGTTTGGAGTTCAGAAAAGCGCATTCTTGTATCAAGCTTGGATAAACCCAAGAGCGGCGTGCTTGATGCAACCTTCTCCTTAGATGACTCGCTAGTCAGGGCGGCTCTTCAGAATGGAGAAATTCAAAGCTGGTCTAGTGAAAATGGTCAAAGCACGTCCTTAATTCCAGCTTCACACCCTTTTTCTGCTGCGAAGTTTTCGGAGGACGGTGACAGCGTTGTGGCCGCATATACGGTGGCGGGAATAGAAACCTACAACTGGACTTCGCATACCCGACAGAAGATTTCGACCGGACAGCGCATATCAGATGTTGCGATTAGCTCAAATGGCACGTTGGTCGCGTTCGCTGACGAATTAGGTGCCGTCACGATTCAAGGGGGGGCGCTCCCTCGTAAGCAAACCTCTTTGTGGCCGCGTAAATTTCCAATTCAAGGTATACTATTCGACCACTCTGGAGAACGCCTAGCGATCGCATACGCTGATGGACAAGTCTTCGTCCATAGGGACGAAGAACCACCTCAAACCGTTGCCGTAGATCCTATTGAGGGTCGCGTGCTGTCCTCTCTCGCGTTTAGTCCCGATGGCCGAAAGCTTGCCCTCGGTTACGATGACGGAACAATTCGATTGCTCGCAGTTGAGTACTCACATCCACTTGTCGTGAGCAGGTTTACAGGCCACGCAGGCCGCGTGACAAAGCTATTGTTCTCGAAGGATGCAACAACTCTTTATTCTTCTTCTTCCGATCATACTATTAGGTCATGGTATGCCTTCCCAACTTTAACGGCACTTGGAGCGTTTGCCCGCAGTCTCAATCTGCCTAGTATCACGCCAGCGGAACAACGTGCGCTGGCTTTGCAGTCGGTAACGGAAAGCGAAAACACCCCTCCCCTCGGGCAGACAAAAGCCAGCGGCCCGCCCACTGAATGCGATTTCGCCGCAGCCCATCCGTTTGACTTTAATCGCATAGTTCAAAGCATCGTTTGGGATCGATTAGACGGCCGTAGAGCACTTGAATACTGCAGACGCGCGGTTCAAGACGCCCCTGACAACCCACGCCTTTGGTTTCAACTTGGTCGCGCCGAACAACGCTCCGGAACACTAGAGAACGCTCTGAACATTTTTAGCGATTTGGCAAACAAGAATTATACGCCGGCTTACGCCGCTGCCGCCGATATATTGCGAAAGAGGAACAAGTTAGGCGAAGCAGTGCAGCTCTATAGAAAGGCGGCTGCCCAAGGCGACCCTCGAGGCATGTACCAGCTGGCTTGGATTTTCAAACAGGTCTACGAATTTCAACAATCCGAAATCAAACCCGATAGCTATATATGGCAGGCAGCGAGCAGCAAGCATTGGCTAGCCGAAACCGACATTGCCATTGAGCTCATGAGAAGTTCCGCGGATTCACCAATCGCAGCGCAGCTACTGTCCGACGCGCACGACAACGGCTTCGAGTTCGCTGGAGCTTTATTAGGCCAACTTTGGGTCAGCGGTTACCTTGGAATCAAGGATTCCAATTTGGCACTTGATTACTTCCAAAGTGCAGCTCAGGCGGGCGACGGGTTGGGTTTGTTCGCCTTTCAAAAATTGACAAGGACGCTGGCGACCGGTCAGCAAGGCATTCGGATGCCGTTATGGGATCTGCCTCTTCTCCCGACACCCCGCCCAGGAGAGGCAATATCCGAGTGTGACAACCTGGCCGCCATGCCTTTCGACCCTGGCAAAGTAGTGGAAGGAGTGTGGTTTAGCGATTTGCGGGCGGGCGAAGCAGTAACCGAGTGCCGCGCTGAAGTTGCTCGCTCGCCCGAGGTGCCACGACTGAATTACCAATTGGGGCGTGCGTATGCAAAACAGAATAACAAAGCGGAAGCGATAAAATATTATTCGTTGGCCGCAAAGGCCGGGTATCCCATCGCTCGATATGCCCTCGCGGTTGCCTACAGGGACGGAGAAGGTGTCGCGTCAAGCGCCGGCAGAGCGAAGGACGAATTTTCAGATCTAGCGCTGGGAAATTTCCCGTTGGCCAATGTGGCGTTGGCCGAAACACTCATAGGAGACAGCTCATTTGCAATCGAGTTTACTCACGATAATCGGTCGGAGATTCTCAGAAATCTAGAAATCGCTGCTTTGTCGGGATTGCCTGAAGCGCACGTAAGACTTTCAGATTACTATACGAACAGAGGGACAAACATTACGGGTGGAGGCAAAAACGGTCTAAGGGGTTTGTACCACCAAATTATTGCGGAGGTTATTTATGCGCGGTTCGGTTTATACAAGAGCGAAGCATCGGTAGCGGCCCGCCGGGAGCAGATCTATAGTGACTTTTCGAGTGCTGAAATTGCTGAAGTCTGGCGCCGCGCAGCTGCTTGGGTGCCGGGAACGGCATTCCAATACGAAATCGGAAAAATAACGGGAAGTGATCAATAGATTGCAGGACGCCCGACCCTCCCGCTGCTAGGGAGCGCCATCAACGATTTCAATATCTTACGAGAAAGATTAGAGGCATTAGCGGCACATATTAGCGGCATGCCGGGAGCACAGGCTACCCACATACGGCGCATAATGAGCCAGCTTGCGTGCGACGGCGATTTTGGCCTTCTTCAAGCGGGACCGACTGCCCGGCGAAGGGTTCTGAATCCTCTTGCGCGAGGGAACGTCACCGGATGGCCGAGAGCCGGCGGGGCTTCGGAAGCGCCGGCCGCCGGCGCGCGTAGAGCCCGGTCCGGCGAAGTCGGATGCGCCCATTTCGAATTGTTGCCAGCAGAGACCTCCATGGCCGCGAAAAGGGCTGGTGATAGTTTGTCCGCCGCAGCGACCCGGCCCCCGAACTCAGGTAGTCTTGGCCTTTAGCCGCCACCTGAACGAGAATTAGAGGATGAGAATCGTCTACATTGAGATCGATAATTTCAGAGGAATACGGAAGCTGCGCTGGGCGCCGAATCCAAAGGTGAATTGCCTCATCGGACCTGGCGATTCGACCAAGACAACGATCCTGGATGCAATCGAGCTTGCCCTGAACCCAAGATCATATTCCTTCGCCGACGACTCTGATTTCTATGATCTGAACTACGACCAGCCCGTCAACATTGTCGTCACGGTCGGCGGTTTGCCAGCGGAGTTTAACGCGGACGATCGCTATGGCATGCACCTTCGCGGCTGGGATGAAGAGGCATCAAAGATAGAGGATGAGCCAGGCCCGGGGCTTCAGAATGTTCTGTCTCTTCGCGTAACCGTGGACAAGACCCACGAAGCTCGGTGGTCACTCCATAACAATCGCATAGAAGTTGATGGCGGCAATGACCCACCGGCGCTGAGATACAAGGATGCTCTGCATCTTGCCACGACGAGGCTTGGCCCCTACGCCGAACGTCATTTGGGATGGAGCCGTCTATCCGTTCTGAACCGGTTGGGCGACACGGCTGACACTCTCGGCGGCCAGCTCGCGGACGCAAACCGCGCTGCGCGCGCCGCATTCACTAAGGGAAATCCCGAGGTCTTCAAAGAGACCGCGGAGCGCGCGGAAAAACTTAGCAAGCATTTTTCTGTTCCCGTTCGCGAAAATACGCGGCTGAACTTGACGTTCGGGGCGTGAATATCACGGCGGGAGGCATATCGCTGCACGACGGCAAGTTGCCTCTCCGGCGGCTCGGTACCGGTTCGTCCCGGCTGATCGTTTCAGCGCTGCAGCACGACGCGGGCGGATCGCACGTTGCCCTTATCGATGAGATCGAACATGGGCTCGAACCACATCGAATCGCGCGCCTCCTGAAATATCTCAGCGCCCCTCCCGCAGAACCGGGAAATGCTCCGCCGTCGCAGATTTTCATAACGACGCACTCGCCCGTCGTCATACGAGAGCTGACAGCTGCCGAAATCTCGGCGGTGCGATCGGTCGACGGCCTCACAGAAGTTAGATCGGTCGTGGCCACGGCAAGAGACCGTGGCACAGCACAGCGGCATCTGCGCGCCTGTCCGGACGCCTTTCTCGCCCGGAAGATTGCGGTCTGTGAGGGAAGAACCGAGCAAGGTCTGGCCCGCGGCCTTGACGCCTACTGGAGTTCACAATGCAAACTGGAGTCATTCGCCCTCCGGGGCGCGATATCGATTGACGGGAACGGCAACGGCAGCGCGCCGATTCTCGCCGATCATCTCATTAATCTTGGTTACGATGTGTTCCTGTTGCTCGATTCCGACGTAAAGGTTGATGACAAGGTCTTGGAAGCTCTGAGGGTCAAGGGCGTTCGTGTCTACGAATGGACAGGCGGATGCTCAACGGAAGAACGCATATTCCTTGACGTGTCCTGGACAATGGTCGGCGCATTGGTCGCATTTGCCTCCCAGTGCGTAACCGCCGACAGTGTAAGAGCGCAGCTCAACAAGGTCTGCAAAGCCCAGGGTTTGCCTGAGCTGACCGATCTCAGTCTTCCTACCAAGCTTGACACCACCGCCTTCCGAACCGCACTCGGCAAGGCGGCGAAGAACGAGGATCGATCATGGTTCAAGGACATATCGAGGGGCGAACAGCTCGTCGAAATATTGGGGCCCAGCCTTGAAAAACTGACCGGCAAGCCGTTGGCCGAAGGAGTGATCGCGCTGCGGAAATGGATCGATGGCTGAGAAGGGGGAGACCGATAGCGCAATCGCTCAGCTTGCTTCCACTCTTCGCCTCGGAAGTATCGTTGCCGCGGCAGGTTGCGGAAAAACGGAGCAGATCGTCAATGCCACACATCTCAGCGGAGGCCGTAGGCTGATCCTGACGCACACACATGCGGGCGTCGACGTTCTGCGGCAACGCCTCAAGAAACTGAATGTCCCGAGAAGCAAGTTTCGTCTGGATACGATTGCCGGATGGTGCCTGCGTTACGCGGCATCGTTCCCCGCCCGGTCGGGGCTCGGAAGTCTCGTTCCCCGAACCGACGGCGAATGGAATGCGGTCTACCAGGCCGCTGCCAGGCTCGTTAAGAGCAGTGCCGTCAATCCGGTGCTTTCAACCTCATATTGCGGTGTCTTTGTTGACGAGTATCAGGATTGCTCTGCCCTCCAGCACGACGTCGTGACGGCGCTATCCGAAGTTCTTCCCGTCTGCGTGTTTGGTGACCCGTTGCAGGCAATCTTCGATTTCAAAGGACAGGAGCCGGTCGATTGGCCAACGCAGGTGTATCCGACCTTTACCAAGGCTGGCGAACTCCTGAAACCCTGGCGCTGGCTGAAGCCTGAAAACGAGAATGCACCGCTCGCGGTATGGTTAAAACAAATGCGCACGGCACTAGAAGCCGGCATGGACGTCGATCTTGCGGGCTGTCCCGACTGTGTAAGATGGGAGATCCTGCCGACCGATCCCAGGTTCAGAACGAATAAGATTGTCGAGGCGTGCAAGCGGGCTCGCGGTCAGGCCGGGGACGACGCGCTCGTTGTTATCGCCGACGCGGCGAATATCGGCGCGCGCGGCTACATTGCCAAGCAGCTCGCGAAAGCCGGATTCTCTAAGATAGAGCCGATAAGCTGCGCAACTCTATACCGGGCGGCAAAGAAACTTGAGAAGGAAAAGGGTTTCAATCAGCTCAGAGCAACGATGGCCTTCATTAGTGATTGTATGACCGGCACGGGCGAAACTCCGTTTCTGAAGGCCGTCGAGGCTCGCCGGAAAGGATTAAGGAAAGGCGCCGCGCAGTTCGGGTCTCTCGTTGATTTAGGGGTAGCGCTGGTCGATAACCCCACCCCGGCGAACCGGCTCGCTCTCCTTGACGGGTTTCACGGCCGCGACGATTCATATTGCTTCCGGCGTGAAATGTTCTATGCGATGCGCGCAGCATTGCTGATTTGCATTAGCCGACCGTCTTGCACATTGGCCGATGCAATCTGGGAGGTTCAAAGCAGGGCGCGGCATGCTGGAAGGATCATTGCTAGACGGAGCGTCGGAAGCACGCTCCTGGTAAAGGGGCTGGAATTCGATCATGCCGTAGTGATCCATACGCCTGGCATGACACGGAAAGACTGGTATGTGGCACTGACGAGGGCCAGTGTAACCTTGACGCTTCTCGTCCCCGCTCAGCGATTTCCCCTGGCCAAGTAGCGCTTTCAGCCGGCGCATCGCTCAAGCAGACCGCCTACAAAGCTGCCAGTTTCCTTGGCGGAACATACCCGGACCGCTGTCGGTGCGAAGCGGGGATTGTGCCGTGGAGAAAACGCAGAAACATTAAAACATTCAGCAAGATCAACAGCATTCGGAGGAAGCTGCATCCGCCAACTCGCCAATTGGTTCAATCGGTCAATGTCGAAGCGATGAGCGGCCTTTCTTGTTGAGGGAGATGCACCCGAATCTTTGGCAAGATACCCGGACTATTTCTCGTCGTCGGGTTCTGCCGAATCCTCCGCCAGAGAACGGTAATACTCTTCGGCAGCCTCATCGATGATTTCATCGTTCACATCGGGCTCGATAACTTCGGCGCCATGCTCGTAATATTCTTCGAGCGTCAAAATTGCCTTCCCGAGTTCGCTGAGGATGACATTGACCTTATGCTCTTCAACCTCATCAAACCCCGATCGCTCCGGAACATCATCGAAGTAATCGTATGAGAGCCACGGCCAGACGTTTGCCATATACTCTGCCATGCTATGCGTCGGCAGCCACTGCGAAACGATGTAATCAGGCTCGCCGTTGTCAATTTGGTCTGAATCGAAGTATATTTTGCAATCTCTAAAGCCTAGGCTTTTGTTGACCCACTCCTCGACCACGAAATAGATCTCCGGCTTGCCGGCGAATTCCTTGATCGTAGGCAAGTCCAGCGTGAGCCTGAGCTTACGGAATGCCGAGGTGTCGGATACACCCTTCTCTAGACCTTCCGCAGCAGCCGCGTTCAAGATCTGGTCTGGCGGGATATCAATGGACCAATGTCCGCCTTTGCCGTACCGGATCAGGCTTGCATCCACGCGTTGCCAGAGCGTCAGACCCGTTTCGGGATTGTAGAGCATGATTGCCACCGGCAGCGAATGGCCACGCCAATACCGTAAATGACGCTCCTCTCCGTAGTAGACGTAATTTTCGCCGCGTTTCCGGAAGAACGACTTACCGCTTTTGATCTGCAAGGCTAAGAGCCGCCCAGTTGGCTCCTTCTCCGTTGCAATTTCAACGTGGGCGTCTATTCCCCAGTCGGCGATGGTCTGCTCGCGAAATATCCAGCCCAGCTCTTTCGTGAATATCTGCCCTACGGCATTCACGCCTTCCCGATCCGTCAGCTCCATACAGCATCCTGGGTATAAGCGGCGCTACGGCCTATAGGGAGGAAATCCGAACAGGCCCCGTGGGCGTGGTGAGCCCGTCTGATCGAAGATCTTCTCGAATAGCTTTATCAGGAACGCGTCTTGCGAATTCAGAGACGCGTCGGGCAGCGTGGCCTCATGCTTCACATCATTGGTCCAGAACCTGCCATAACTACCGGTTGGTTGACCACTGATGACCAACGTCCTGTCCTTCAGACCGGTGACGCCGGCAATGACGCGGACGGGGAATTTGACGTTCATAACAGTTGTCATGAACTCAAGCACATGGAAAAGCGTTTCCGCGAAAGCCTTCTCGCAGGCTTCGGTTAGATACCACCGGTTCTGCCCTTGCTCACCTTGGCGCATTAGATCAGCGTTGACGCCCCACACCTCCCCCTTGGGGAAGTATTGCAGGATCGCATCCAAGTTCTGGGTGTTCCCGGCTGGCTCAAAGGTGGCGACACCAAGTTCATTCGACATCACCATGGCGCCGGAGCGGGTCTGTCCGAACGTACCAAACTTTCCGATATTGTTGACGAGCGTCTTCTCGGACAAGAGCCTGGGCAACGGCTCCGTCGGCATCACGCGCAGAAACAGGACTTCCCGGAACGGCATAAACATGTCCGTCTGCATCTGCCGCGAGGAACCCAGATTTTGCCCGACGCTGAAGAAGAACTTATCGGGCTGCTCGACGGCGAAGGGCTCATACGGCTCGAAGGAAGGCGCAGTGACCGTGGGAGCCTTCAGGAATCCCTTCAGCGCGGTGACGAACTGGTCCTTCAGAACCTTCTTCTGGTCTAGGATCTCAGCTTTCGTCGCACCCTCGACGAGCCGGTACGTCACTGGCCAACGTTTGTGCTTGATGTCGAAGGGCAAACATTCCGGGCCGCCGAATGCGAGGTTGAGTACGGCGATCACGTTCTTGTCGCTCAGGCCATGGAGGGCAAAGCCGAGTTCGATCGCGACGTTGGGATTCATTAGAGGCCGCCCAGGCTGCTCGCCAACAGGGGTTTGGGTGGCTGGTCCCGCTCCCACGGGTGTGACATCACCAACGAAGACGGTTGCCGCCCGAATCTTATCCAGAATCGTATCCGCGACGCTGGGCATACCAGTTACGTCCTTGGTGTCGTGGTCTAGGTGGAGGTCCGCCCGACGCGCCTCATCCGGCGGTTCATCAATGTCCGGAGTCTCCTTCAACTCTTGGATGGCTTCATCCAGTGCGTCACGGATCACGAAACGGGAGATGCGGCCAGGCAGGTCGGACTGCCACGCCCAGAAGACCTTCATCGCTTATCCTCGACCCCACGGGAATGCAGGGAGCCACCCCCTGCTTTGAAGCCAGGTTATAGCACCAGCAGCCCCGGCTGCAGCCAGCCCGGTCCACAAGAAGGATCGAGGACGCGCCGCCTTGATCGACACCCAATACAGAAGAGAGCCGATGATCAGGCCCCAGTTCTTTCTGAAATCGCCATTCCGCTTGGCGATCTCGACCAAATCCGAATCGGACACCTCGACCTCCTGTCACGTCCAACGCCTGCCCTGGACCTTGCTGTCCCAAGGGTTTTAAGCAACGCACCCTATGGTCCACCGGACGCCGTCAACCGCAACGCACCGTCGAGGCTACGACAACAACGCACCGCGACTTTTCTGTATGATAAGGCGGCCCCGCTTAAATATAGTTTACAACCCCCTAATTTCCGAATTCATGCACGAAATCAGCTTCTTAGGTCTGTATAACTTGGGACCGATGAACAGATCCTGGCACCTGTTTTGCCCGGCGGAGCAAGCGCTATTCCACTTTTGCCGAATAGTCTTCTTCAGCGTTGAGTTTGCGGCAGATCGGCTGGAAGCTGCTGATGGAGGCGGGAATCGAAGCGTCTTGCCTCTGACGCTCTCTGCGTCAATCCCAAGTGCGTCGTGGAGTTCGGGGAAGGAACGCCGCCGTGGACCATGATTTCCCAACGCCGTATTTTGGCGACGACTTTCCCGGCGGCGGCCTGAGCTGGGGCAAGAAAAACAGCAGCACCTCCGGCCCTCCCCGGAAGCGCCGGAAACCCAAGTACAAGGCGGAGATCAGGAAATGAAGTCCTCGAACGCATCACCTGGTGGCACATCCGCAAGATCCTGCCGTTCATTCCCATGTCCCGGCGCAGCTACAGCGAACGGGAAATGGAGCTGCGGCTCAAGGAGCTGCAGCTCATGGGCTTCTTCCTGTGGGTCGGGCTGGGCGCCGTGCTCGCCGACGCCGCCATGAGCTGAGCCCAATTATTTTCTTCCGCCTCCCTTGAACAACTTCCAGGCTACCATAGGTCTACGGGCCACGGCAGGCAGTATGTCACCGTGTTTCGGAACCCCAGGCTGGGGTTGACTCGTCAGTAGGCGCGCGCTGCGCCGGCCGGTCTAAAATGGACTGGTTGTGACTGCACCAAAACTTCGAGCTGTGCCCTCCGTGACGAGTCGGCCACGTCGAAGATCATCGCCCGTTTCGGGTGGCGATCTTCTGCGTGGGAAGACCTCCCCGTCGAAATCCCCATCCTTACGGGCCAATTAGAGGCTCGACCACCGATGGGAAAGACTGTCCCTCACCACGTCTACGTAACCGCCGCCATGGCCTTGGCCGCAGCTGGCTTTGCCATGACTGCCGCCATTCTCTCTGGCGATCCGGGCGAACTGCACCGCTTGACCGACGCATTCCTGTACGGGTTTCGTGTCCTGATTATCGGCCTCGCAATCCGCCCGCAGAGCAAGGAGGGCTAAGCACGGAAAGCATCTAGAGGCTTACCGCTCTCGGCCTTCAGCCAGGTAGGTTCGGCACCGCGCCCCGCCCAGGTCTTGGACGGGTCGCGGAGGCTGCGATACTTGACTCTGCCAAGGGTGGTCGCTTGCCTTCGCTCGGCTTCCGACGCGGTTCGCTGACGCGCTTGCTTAACGGCCGGCGTCGGCGTCTCATGGCAGCCGGACGCAGCATTACGAGAGCATCCATGGGCAACGAACGCATCGTTCGAAAGTCCAGCCTTCCATCAGCTCAAAAGATGTGACGAGAGCGTTCTGACAAGGTGCAAGAAGACGAAAGGCACGCCCCAGACGGCGCGGGGCCTCAGACTTTAGTTCACATCCTTCCCCGCTCGATGATTCGGCTGCTGACTACCGTGCCCAGGTTGAGCTTCAAGAAACTGACCACGGCTTGCGAAACTTGGGTAGGCTTCGACTCAGCAGCCTTCTTGTCATGAGCAGCAAGGTAATTTCGCGCTTTCTCCGGATCGGGCGCGCCTACGTAGTATTGCGCGTCCCCATTTACGAACAGCCATCCCTTTACGACGGGTCGTTTTGCGGCAGGTCGCTTCATTACGATGCTCGAGCCCGTCCGGACTGTTCGCTTCAACGCCATTTTGTGATCTCCCAAAGAACCTTAGAATGTGAATTCGCGAATTGTTAATCGGGGCGGTGCGGCGGTTGGCGCCCTCAATGCCGGGCCGTAGGGAACGGTCGACCGCACTGTTTGGCTTGCTCCGCGCGGTACCATTGCTAAAGGCCGCCGCTTGCTCAAGCGTCACTTCTGGTTGTATCTCAATCGATCCCACTGGGCAGTGGACAGAGAAGCTGGATGACAAATTGGAAACAAGGTGGGTGGACTGGCAGTCTCAACGCCTGGGTCAATCACGAAATACAAGATCATTTTCGCACGAATGCACCCGCGAGGCGCACCCGGTATGCACCCATCACTCGGCTGATTCACGGCATTTTCGATAACGCCACGTTCGGCCGAGTGATCGCACTCTATGCGTCCATTGCTCTCTTGATCGGAATCGCGGAGATCGCCCTGCCCGCACACTTGCCTCAAGCATTTTTCGGCTGGACCGGCACAAACGAGGTCAAGTCGTTACTAACCAATGTCGCGAGTTATCTGATCACCGCGCAGGTCGGCGTTCTCGGCGTCGTTTCCATCGCTATCGGGCTTGTGACGATCATAGCCCAGCGCGAGAATGGCTCGACGGACGTGCAAGTCTATTATCACGAGTCCTTGGCATTCGGTATCGTGGCGAGTTCGATCGCACTGATCGTCGTGCTGTGCGCACAGCTACTATGGCCCGTTCAATTCACTCTACATTGGCTTGGGTTTGGGACTGGACTGCAGGTATTTAAGCTCATATTGACCGCTCTTCATATCGCTTGGCTCATCCTTAACCTCAGCGCCACGGCTCGCTTTGTGGCGACCACGCTCGCCTTCGTCCAACAGAAGGCTCGTGAGGCCTTACGCGAGCGTTACACGACCAACGTCGTTCTCCCCGTTGAAATGCGCAAACGACTTCGAGAGCAGCTTTACCTTGGTGCGGGTCCTGAACTTGTCAAAGAGTTCTGGCCGACCGCAACAAAAGGATGGAAAGAACCAACGGTGTGGCTGGGCACCGACTTCAGTGGTGTTGGGGAAGTCGAGATTCCGTTCACGCCGGGCAATCGAATTGTTCTCAACGATGTCCGCATGGCATGGGTTCGCTGGGCTGTTGGACGTTGGCTGACCCGCTGCCAAAGCGTCAAGCCCGTTCAAAAGCCCATCGGAGGCCTCAGCGAGGAGCCCTTCCTGGTATTTCCATCACGACTTGACGACAATGCGGAGATCCACTCCGGCTTATGCCGCCGCAAGGGGGGCGTCCCGCTAGACTGGCTGGAAAAAGTCGCGCTCCGCTGGGCTTTCAAATTTAGGAGGGCGAGCGATGACGCGTGAACTCCCCGACCCGCGCGAAATCCTTGAGGAACTGGCCGACAAGGCCGCGTTTCAGATCGATCGGTTGGCGCCCATAGCGTTCGATGCGGCACTCGACGAATTGACCCGATACCATCGCTTCTTGCTTAACGTGAACGCCACGCGAGATCAGGACGGTAAGCCGTTCAATTATGCCGCCGTTCCAGGAGAAGCTTGGCGTGCGCCGCACAACCAATGGATCGGTCAGTACCGACGTCTCTTTGAGCGCGCCGCGAGTCATATTGGCGATGATCCCGACTTTATGGAAAAGCTGGCAAATGTTCCGCTTCGTCTCTTGCCGGGGCGGGACGATCCCCAAATGTCCGATGAGGTACTGCAAGCGATTCTCGATCTTGGCCTCATTATGATCCATCAGATGGAGGCTTGGGTCACTAGGCGCACGGTGGCTGAGGCCGCGCCAGGGACAGCAGCCAGTCCTCGGATATCGCTCGCAGGCTCGGATGCGAAATCCTATGCTAACCTCCTCCTGAATATCATCGGAGCTTGGGAGAGCCTGCTCCAGAACGCCCCATTCATTTTTCGCTGGCGCGACGAGCGGCAGGGGTCGGCTGATGAACGCTGGGATTCGCTGCGGGCAAGCTGGCCCTTTCTGTGGCAGCACCTCCGCAATACTGCCTATATGCTAGCCGTTTCTGTTTGGAACGAAGATGAAGCGGGGACAGCAATCTTTCGCGACGCGCTGATCCGGTGGCCTCAAACACTCAGCCACCATTTCGCAGATCAAGCGCACTTCCTTAACCGCAGGCTGCTGTTTCCAGACATCCTTCGCGTCGACCTTGCCGCCGCGCAGGAGCGGATACGAGCTATAGTGCCGGAATACATGCCGCGCCCAAGCCCTGACGAACTTTTCAATGTTGCAATGCGCGGGGCCCACGACGACGTACTTCTACTGACGGGAGCGCTGCTGCTCCACTGGTCAATGGACCAAAAGCAGGTCAGTGATGTCGGGGCGCGCACGGCTTTGGCACTATTGCGCAGGGAGCTTGAGGATCCTGACGAGGATCGCGGCCAACCCATCCAGGAGAAGTCATTTAGCTCTCTAGCGATGGAAGTTATTCGTCTCGAAATCGCGGCTAGTTACGGCGCCGATCTCGATGATCTAATCAGAAACCTCGACAACATGACGGAACGCAGAGTTGTTCCGGGTCGCGTCTTCACACCCTCTACCTTGCACGATCGCGACGGCGTTCGCGCCGCTTTGCTGGCAATGCTCCTTTCGACGGCGTCCGAGAACGAGAAGGCTGTAGTCAAACGTGTCCAAGACCTGGCGGAGAACGAGTTAGCGCTTCCCAACGGGGATCGTTCCCTGCGTGACATTTTACGTGGGGTCGATCGGTTACTAAACATGTTGGAGGCGCCTCAATCTATTGTGCAGAGAGGCCTGCACCTGCTTAAGCCGGACGCCGATGGCGCCGCTGCAAGTGCATGGGTTAAGTCGGTTATATCATCTTGCGTTCATATAATCGAAGCGGAGCGTACAAAGCGGCTAAAAGAGAAGCCGATCGATAAACAAGCCGTCAGCAAATTGAGGGATACCGCCGAGCGTGCCATGATGACCCCGCCCGGTGGTGTACCATTCTTTCAAGGATTTTCGGTCGAAAGGATACACGGGGACGGTGGCGCCGAAGTCGTCACTTTCCGGCTCAACGGTCTAACTAAGGCGCAGTTCGTAGATCCTCCGATGGACGCCGGCACGGTTGGATTCGCTGAGCACTACGCTGGGCTAATTACTCGAAGCGCAGGTGATCGAGCCTGGCGTCTATTCACTCGAAGAGCACGCCAATCCGCTCGCATTGCTTCTCGTATCGATGAACAGGCCTTTTGGGAGCAAGTGAAAGTGCTTGCACGGGATGTGGGAGCCGAGCCGCTCTTGATAGTGTCCAGGCGCGCACAGGGCCTCGCACTCAGGACACTAGTTCGCAGAATCGGCGAGCCGAAGATACCAATCGCAATTGCTCGCAAAGCCGGCCGGGATGTGGGTGACTTTTACATGGCCACAATTGAGGGGATCGATGTGCACGGCGCCGACTTCGAACCCGGCAAAGCATGGCTGTTCTCGCCTTACCTTCTTCGATCGCTCCAGTATGCCACGATAGGAGACGACGATCACATCCTGCGGGTCAATTTCCAGCCGGGCGAAGATGGTCTCACAGGCCCCCTTGTCGCAGAGTTTAAACAGCACGCTTTGTGGGCCGATTGGACGATGTACGAGATTGACTGTGAAGATCCCGACGATCCGGCCACCTAGCACTGCCGTCGGGGCCTGCTGAGCATTCCCGACGTTATACCACCACTCTGGGAACGTCGCTGGAGGCCAACGGCGGATCTACCCTCCGCCGAGCGTTGTTGATCTTGCTCTGAAATTCGTTGATTCGTGATTTTCGTCCACGGTAACTTCCACGTCGCTTCGTCCCGCCGACGCCCTACCATCAAACAGCGACCACTTGCGTGCAGCCTACAGAAAGGTAGGGAACGCACGCGGACTCATGATCCTATGTCGAAGCCAGCCGAGTTCAATCTGCTCACGCTTGCTGCGTACATGCATAGCTCACGAAGGACCTCCCTAGGTTAAGCCAGTGACAAGTGGCCAAAGAGCGAGCCGCATGGATGGATCTGAATTCAGACGTTGTAGATAATCCTGTACCAACCTCCGGCTGGCATCGTTCGCTATCCTAAGTCGGATCGCTTCTGCTAGAACTGCAGCATCCAGGCCTCGCGGCCCCCTTGTCAAACACTGCTGCAGCAACTCACTGCAAATTCGCTTCGCAACATCTTCCTCCTCACTTAGCACGCGAACTAGCCGACGTCCCAAACCAGCGTAGAAAGCATCATTTCCCTCGCCGCCAAGGTCGTTATCTTGCTGATCTTTGAAATCCGCAGAGACCGCGCCTGTCGCGACGGCGAGGTCGATCGGCTCGCGCAAGGCGATCGGAGACTCGATGCGCTTGAGAAACTGCAGCATCCGATCCTCTTGATCTAGGTCTTTTGCGAAACGCAACGAAGCGTACGTCCAATTGTGGACCGTAATTCGGTTAGGACCTGTCGGCTCGGGTATTGAGAATGGCGCAAGAAGTTTTGGTGTCGTGACCGCGGCCGACCACATATCAAAAATAAGCTTGAGGAGCACATTCCAATGCTCATCCACATATGCCTCACCGAGCAGCGGAGTAAACTCTGCGCGACGACCGGCCAAGGCAATTACCGCTGCATAAGCATCCGCAACTCCCATGGCAGGTCGACTCGTATTCACGGAACTGAGAACAGCCTCCAAAGCCTCAAGGGCCGCGGTCACGCCCACTTTCCCTGACAACGACGGGATTGCTAACAAAGCTCTGATTTCACCTGCATTGGAGCTAGTGTTGAGCCGCTTCACAGACGGCACGAGCCGTTCTACGAAAGCCTCGCCCAAATCACTAATGACATTTACGTCCAACAAAGAATGATCAAATCGCTCAAGGTATTGAATAAGTCCCGCCGCGTCCGATCTTCCGCCTGCGCTGAACGTGACAATGGCGTTCACTACTCGGCGGCCAAGCTCCGCATCGCTATTTGCCAGAGATACCACCTCGTCAGCGAGCAGGAACTGCAGTGCCGGCCTCACCACAGGCCACAACTGGGTCTCGGGCTCCATAGTACCAAGCAGAGCCAGCGTCTCGTCAATCAGTTCACGCGTCTGATCGCTAGAAAGCATACCGATCGTAAGACAGACAAGGTCGAGGGTCTTCGCGTGCAGGTTCCAATGAGCCTCCGACCGGAGGCGCGTCACAACAGCCGAATGGATTGATCCAATGCTATCGCGACAAAGCTCCGGCCTACTGCTTGCCAACCTGGCTAACGCCTCAAGCCCGGCTAACGCTAGGTTTCTGTTAGAAGAAAATGATGCGATTCCGTCCCGCGCCTGCTTCGAAAGAAATTCGACAATAACGCGGGCCTGCTGTCGTCGGTCCTGCGGAATCTTCTCTGCCCACCCCGTAAGCACAGAAATGGCAGAACGGTGCCGATCAATTGACATGCCCTGATGTCTTCGACAGAGCGAAATGACCAGCTCAATCGCTGCTTCATCCACAAACTGTACTACCAACCTCTCAGACCATATGATGTCATCAACATGAGAGCGGTCTGCTGCTTGTATTAGGAGACGCACAGCCAGCTGAAAATCAACGAAATGACCTCTATTAGGCTCGGCCTCCTCCATCATTGTGAGAAGGATTTGAGCAAGTGCTCCCATAGTATCCCGGGACTCAGTTGATAGCCCCAAAGCCATTTGACGTCGCAATACCGCCCAGCAACGCCTCCAAGCGCGACCTCGATTGTGACGTCCCGCCATTGAGAAGACCGACCAGTCAAGCCGATGCGAGTCATGGCAAAGTGGCGGCTTTAACAGCGCGGTACGATCGTCAACAAACTTCAGTGCCAGCGCATCGACGCTCAACGCCGCCGAAAGAGCATCGAATGGAGCATTCAGCTTGAGCAATGGGCGCACTTCAAGTGAGCCGCCCTCAAGATTCTCACGCAAGAACGCAACAGCTGCTTCCGGACCAGAAGTGACCCTCACCGCCGCTGCGATCGATTGGTCAACGAGATCAGCGAACTGCTCGGAGAGCACTTGCCAGTCCTCTGTGCTGGCGCTTCTCAGCCCATCGCGGCACTTTCGATACAAGTCCTCGGCCGCCGGCCAAGCATCGGCATCCGCGCAAAGATCACCGACATGCTTCAAGACAAGCAGTCCAAGTGGCGGATATAGATTGCTGGCCCGATTGACGGCGATGGATGGAAGCTCTGACCATTCCGCCTTACCGGCTAAACAAGCCGAACCGTTGCGCAGAAGATCGAGCAGCGCGTCGCATACCTGGTCGTTGAGCGGCGCCCGAAACTCACGCTGATCAACACTAAAATCCCGGGTGCCCAACCCAAGAGCTTGTTCGAGAGATCGCGATTTAATGAGCTGTGCTGGGGTCGCGCCATCCTCGGGTGGAAAACCGTCGCTATCCGCTTGCCAAACGATATTTTGGATCGTGCGCTGAAGGTAACCAGCAAGCTTCCCCTCAACTCTCTGCGGACGGATAATCCATCCATCAAGCCCTGGGACGGTCGGTATTTCGCTTTCGTCAAACAACTGATCAAACGACACCTGTCCGTCGCTCACCTCCTCCACTAACAACCAAATCAGATCGCGCAAGTAGCTAGCGGGCAAGAAGTGCCGAAGCGAAACCCAGCCAAACACATTCGCGCGGAACTGACTGTTGAACGACGATGACATTTTATTTGCCCTGGCCATGATCGCTCTCTACGAACTTGAACTGTTTGGTGGTGGCTCGGGCGTCAGGTAGTGGAGTTTCACGTCACGCAGACCTACAGCTGCCCCCCAAGGAGGAGCATGGCGAGGCAATCGATGGACGGTCATGCGTAGCATTCTTACCCGCGGCGGCTCCATGCCATGAGGACTGAGTTGCGCTATGTATCCCCGCGCGCTTCGCTTTGCGCCCATTCTGTCGTTCGGCATCGACCAACTGTTGTCTATATCGCCCTCGTTTTTGCCGTAAGTCGACAGCTCTATGAAATCTGGATTGATGCCCGCTCGGTTCCTTACAGGTAGGAATACCCCAGAGAGCCCGCCTATTTCATTGGATTCGATTTGGTCGCTTACTCCAAGCGACCAAAAATTCGCAAGAACAAACGTTGCGTAAGCGTGCCGTTGATAGCTCGGATCTCTCGCAGCACGAATGAACGATTCGCGGAACTGTTGATGCCACATCCTACTTCTGATCGTACCCTCGCCTGCATTTTCCGACTGCGGCGTGCAAGTCGCGACACTGACGACATCAACATAATCAGGAATGGCTTTATCGAAGCACGAACCATTGCTGTTTACGGCGTCAATCGGCAAATGCCCTGGTCGATCACTGTCAAGTTGAAGCGCATCAGAGCAAATAAGCGGCTGCATTGTTATGCTTAGTAGATTTGGATCACTCGGGATCAGCCTAACCAGACTAACCAAATCTCCTTGAGCCATATCTCGCTCGGGGAGCGCGCCTGCTTCAACTTTGGATCTGACCATCTTGGGATGGAGACATACCCTAAGCTTTGCTCCAGCATCGATTGTAAACACGCACGCCAAATTAAACCGCTTCCCGACTTCTTGGCGCTTGATCCAGGAGACGACCCCTTCAAGATCCTCAAGTTCGACAGAAGAAATCGATCCTAGTTCGGCCAAGAGATTCAAGATCGAAACATTGTCGAACAAATGTTCATCGTTAAGGTCCGGTCGTAGGCCGACGTGGATGCAACCAAGCCGCTCAAAGCGGGCGAGTAAGCCGATCGTACGGATAAAGTCCGCAACGGGCAGAAACGCCTCTGGAAATGTAACGAGGTCAAACCGCTCGATCACAGGTACGTTTGATCTAAGATCACTAACAGGAGCATTGTTTGAGGTGAGCAAAGCCGTGATGGCTGAATCAAATATATCGCCGTGTGTAGCGGGTTCGATGAACGGCGGCTCAACTACGACAACCCGATAGTCCTTCTCGGTTCTTTCAACGGTCCAATCAAACAAATGGCCGAACATCTCAGCTCGCTGCAAACTTTTACCCTTCAAGAACATTTGATGCCAACGCTTCAACGTTGCAGCAATCCGGTTGATCAGCGCAGAAGTCTAGAAACATAAGTCCTTTTTGAGCCGCTATCAAAGCAAAACGCTTACTGGGTAGCCACTGAGGCGGCACGGGACGTCTTTGCCTTCCGCGGTCGGTCCAATCTATGGAATGAAGCGGCGGGTGTGGACAATATTCCGCAGCGGCCGGCAGTACATTCTGCTGACGTCCACCCGCACGCGCGTGCTGCGGGGATGTCGGCTTCGTGCTCGTTACATCACTCAGATCTTGCTTTGTCCGATCGCCGGGCGCCAGGGTCGTGAGAGCCTAATGTGCATGCTATTCATGAAGGGCGCGCCGACCGCCCCTCTTTGTTTTTGCGTGGGCCGACGGGGATACTGCCGTGGGGCAACGACGAGAAAGGTTAGAACGCCCTTAAAAACCAAGCTTATTTGGAGGATGCTGTATCCGCCAACGCGCACTGGATGCAATTCGTGTATCGGGTGGACCACGGCTCGAACTGAGGCCCGCAGATTGAAAGCTTGCTTTTCTCCGAGTCGTTGTGTGTACGAAATGTTTTCAAAGACTCTCCGGCGTCTACGCAGAGGATATTCGCGCGCAGCGGTTAGCAAAGAAGGCCGCAAAGTGATCCATTGCGCGGCCGTGTCTGCCGGAGACGATCGGCCCTCCGCTTAGTCTAACTTTTTGGCTTTCGACCGCCCTTCAACGGCCGAGGAACAGCTTCGTTGGCGCGAGGCACCCTAAACAATTCCTCAATATGGGCAGATAGCGCTTTGGCCAATCGCTCAAGAACGGCCACGCTTGGATTCTCAAGACCGCGTTCAAGGCGACTGACATAGGTTCGATCAATTTCAGCGTCTACCGCCAGGGCTTCCTGCGAAAGTCCCCGCGTGACCCTCAAACGACGAATGTTTCTCGCAACGAGAGCGCCTGCCTTCATGACGGCAAGCGATCAGATTGAGGTCTATTAAACCACGGACAATAGTGCTACTATTAAGATCCGATCTACGAAGTTGGCTTGGGGCGTAATATGTTAGCGATTGTTCAAGGGCTCCCGCTTTCCAAGCGTAATCCCGCGATTCGCAGACTTGAGCTGAGACTTACAGTCATTTTTATAGGATGCGTTGTACTTGCCGGCTGCGCCAGTGAGCCCAAAAAGTATCTGACATCCGAATTTTCTGACGACAAGACTTGCCGTTCCTTCATGAGAAACAAGCAAAGCAGCGATGATACAACATACAAAGAATGCCGACAGTCGCTCGTAGAACTGGCGAACAACCCTCCGGTGGGCGCTGCGCCACCCGCGAACATAACCATCATTGTCAATCAGTAGTTTCGCAAGCTCTCGTACGCTGATTCCGACGCGTTGAGATCACCTCTTGATTGATTTAATCAGGGCCGCTTGCAGCGCCCTCGATGCGTGCTGCAGCAGCTTAACCCCTCACGGATGTCCGTTGATCCTCGCGCGCGCGCGTACTGCGGGATTTCGGCCGCGCTCTCTCGTTGAGCACATAAGATCTCATCCGTTGCCCCCTCGCCGGACCGACAATCAACGGTTATTTGCAGTTCGCGGCGGCCTTAAAACTGCACTTGTTTCCTTTGGCCAATTGCCCGAGGCCGCCCATCAGGGCGCGCCGGAAAGGGCGCAGGGGGGGGTTATAGGGGGGACTCGGTATACACCCCCAGTATGTAACGAATTCAACCACTTGGCCAAACTCAGTACAGCTAAGTAGGGGCTCGGTAGGGTCGACTTGGTACAGGCCGTGCCCGCTATTTTTCGGGTGCGACATAGAGCCGAAACTGGTTTCTAGACCGAGCACCGTATGGTGCGTTTTCGATTTTGCCAGTGTCCAGCAAGCGTCCCATCGCATCTTTAAGCTCCGCGATTTTGACGCCCTGTTTATCCGCATCGATCCGGAAAACCTTGGGCGCATACAGTCCACTGTTAGTTGCAGCGCTGACATGGTTGTTTTGACCGATGGCCTTCCGGAGCAAGTCCAAGAAAACGCGATCGGCGCGGCGCTCCTTGTACAACGGATCGACCACGGGTCCGGCCTCGGCGGTTCGGTAGCATCCGTTATAATATTGAAGTTCGATCTCGCCGCCCTGAGGACCGTAGTTGAGCTTTTTGGTTTTGAGCACGCGGCGCGTGATGTCGATTTCGCGACCCGACTCATCAAGCACTTTGTCGAGATAGCCGCGCCATCGTAAGCTGTTGCTCCAACCGGTTGATCCTGACGTCCCGCTTCCCGAACGCATGCCGTCAACGCTCGGATGTGCTAGGATCAACCCGGTGCCCCCGTGGGGGATCACAAGCTTGCGCATCAGCTTGACGAACTGCTTTGCCTGCATTCGGTCGTTTTCCACGCCGGCGAATATGTCGGCGAGCGTGTCACCGATCAGCAGCCGCGGCTTTAGGCGTTCGGTCAAATGGACAAGCTTCGCATAAAGCGGCGTGGCCGTCAGAATGTTCGACCTACTATCAGCCGCGGCGAGCACGCTTTCCTCATCAGCCAAAGGCACAATGTGAAAATCGCTCAGCGACGCCATGTCGACGCGCATTTCCCGGCAGATGTTTTCCAGGCGCCGATGTACTTCGTCTTCGTCGTCCTCGCAACAAACGTAGACTACCGGACCCTTTTGGACGAACCGGTTTAGCCACAATGTGCCGGTGGCCACGGAAACGCCTAGCATCATCGCAAGGAGCGACTTTCCGACCGCGCCGTCACCGTACAGACCGCCGATGATCTTGGACGGGATCAAGCCCCGCACCAATTCCTCGCGCTCCGGCGCCACTCTGCCGGCAAATGACGCAGCCGTAATGACTCGCACCGGTCGATTCTTGACCAAGTCCGCTTCGGCGGCGTCGAGCCATTTAAGTGTGCCGTCGTCGTCTTTCGCGGCAAGCTCCCCGACGGGTGCGTTTGCTAGACGCCTGAGAGTTTCGCTTGCTTGTGCGTCGGCGACCATGCCCAGAATTTCAACTTCCCGCATAAAAGCCAACGCGCGTCGTCGTATCGCTCTAATCTTGGTTTGCCGCGCGGGCGTTAATTTTTCCCAGGCAGCAATCTCAGCTTCGGCGGCGGCCAGTGCTATATCTGGATCGGTCATTACGCTACCCACGCCAGCGCCTCTTCCAATGCCGGAGAAAGAGGCATCCCGATTTTCTTCGCGGCATCGTAAATTGCTTTCTTGCGGGCGCACGCTTCCTGTCGCGCCTTGCGACGTGCAGCCAAGTCGGCTTCGGCACGTTCGTTCGCCTCTATGATGGCGTCTCGGGCAGCTTCGGAAAGCGTTTCCCACGCGGCAAGATCGGCCTCAGCGTCATCGAGCGTTTGCACTATCTCGCCCAAATATTTTCTGGTGTGATAGGCGGTCAGGACGTTATTGAGATGATCCAATTCACCTTGAACAAGGCGCGATGGACACCATCCGTCCGCGAGCGCATTGTTCAGAGCGTCCAGACGCTCCTGGATTGGTACTAAGTCCTTTTCGGCCTGTTCCAGTCGATCGCCCCACGCGGTAAGGGCTTCCGGGGTAAGGTCGTCGCCGAATTGTTCAGGGAATACGATTTCCATTTTCCAAAGTTTTCTGCGGCACAGACGCGCCAGCGGTAAGAAGCCCCAAAAGCATATTACGATCGGCATCGAAGTGTGGTGGTGAATACCTTGTCTGGTTTCAGCACTGCCCAACATCGACGCCTCGCAATTGGCCTTGCGGGGCGTTTCGTTTTTAGGCGGCTTCGGCTTCGCGCGCGGTGCGCCAGGCAACGTACGCTTCTCGGCTGATGCGGCGATTGCTGCCGACCGGGTACGTCCGCGGTGCCTTGCCCTGCCCTTGCAGCTTGTAGAAAAAAGCGCGCGAGATTTTCTCGGCGGCGCAGAACTCGTTGATGGTGAAAGACTCGTCCATGTTGGTATCCTGACATGCCGAAGCGAGCGCGGAAGCGACGCATTCGCGGGTTGAAACCGATTGAAGGGGACGCACGACACCGGTCCTCCGAAGGGTCCGGTTCAAATTCTGCCGCAAGCTGCGGTCACCGCTGCGTCCACGTGGATTAAGGTACGCTCACATGAGTCAAGTAATGGTTAACCACTATTAATTAGTGTGGCGAGCGTCGTTGTTCAGGCGACACCGCAGCAATAGTCGGCCCACGCTTTCATCAGATCGCGTCGCTTCACCAAGGCTGTTGATCGCCGATATGCAGCTTCGGTTTCGTCGCCAACCGCGTGTGCTAGAGCCATTTCGGCAATCTCGCGCGGAAAGCTTGTGCAGTCGCCCGCCCAATCCCGGAAGGTCGATCTAAAGCCGTGCGTAGTAGCGGTCGTATTGGTATGGCGGGCGATGCACTTGCTAAGCGTCACGTCGGACACGGGGCGGAACGGAATTTGCGCAAGGGCCAGGTTCGTCAAGGGCACCTTGTGCTCACGCTCCGCCTTCATGCGAACCGCTGGGATTGTCCAAAGTTCGCCCTTCACTTCGGCCGCCTGGTCCATCTCGGCAGCTTCGTTGAAGCGGCATGCGGCCAGGATGACCCAGCGTAACATCTTGGCGGCGTCGCTCGCGTCGCTTGCCAGGGATCGCCAGAACTGCGGCAACTCTTCGTAAGGCAGCGCCGGGTGGTGCTTCACGTCTGACTTGCGACGGCGGGCAAGCACCTGGTCAAGGTGACCGCGCCAAAGCGCAGGGTTCTCGCCGGTTCGCAGACCTTCAGCTTTCGCCGCGTTCAAGATCGCCTCGATCCGGCCCCGAACACGCCGGGCGGTCTCCTTCTTGTTGTTCCAGATCGGACGCAGAACCTTCAACACCGCCTCGGTGTCCACTTCCGGAACGGCGAGCTGCCCGATGATCGGATAGGCATAATCGCGCAGGCTATTTGACCATTGCTGCCGGTGCTTCTCGTTTTTCCAGCTGACCTCTTTGCCGGCGATGTACCGCTTTGCATAGGTTTCGAAAGTGAGCGTTCCCGTTGCTGCTGCCTTGGCCTTGGCGCGCTCGCTAATGCGGTGTTCGATCGGATCGACATTACTGCGCACCAGAGCGCGGGCCGCGCTGGCGGCCTCGCGAGCCGCTGCTAACCCCACATCGCGCATGGGACCGAGCCCCATGAACCTCTCTTTGCCGGTCACGGGCGATTTGAATCGAAAGACCCAGCTCGCGTTACCGTTCTTGTCCACGTCCAGCCTTAGCCCGTCGCCATCTGCGAGCTTGTCGCCAGCCTTGGCGTTTTTCACCTTTAGTGCAGTCAGATTTCCCATTCCTAATCCCTCAAAAGTGTCCGCCTAAACCCACGTCCGCCCCCACGTCGACGACGTAGATGCCGGTAGACACGCGAACCCATTGAACGACGCAAAAGTAAAAATTCGCGTTAAGTCTCAATGGGTTGGATGTTGGGAATGGACGTGTATAGACACTGATGGATTAGCACGTGGCGGAAGGGGTGGGATTCGAACCCACGGTACCCTTGCGGGCACGCCGGTTTTCAAGACCGGTGCCTTAAACCACTCGGCCACCCTTCCAAACCCGGAATGGCTGTCGCTTAACGTAGTCGACGGCGCATGGCAACGCGAAGTTGGCCTGCCCCTTCCCCGGCATCCGACCTGTCAGGCGAGCGTCAGCCTGTTCCCTTACCCTGTGCCCTCTCGGCAATCCCGGACACTGGCGACATCTCCCAGGGCGTCGCCGGTTGCGAGGCCCGGTTTGGAGTCGCCTCCGTTTCCGGGCCTCGTTTGCTGGCTGCAAAGAAAAACGGCGCCCCGCAAGGAGCGCCGCATGGAGTTCGTCCTAACTGCGTTGGCTCAGTACCCGCAGGAAGCGCAGCCCATCTGCACCGGGGCGTAATACGAATAACCCGGCTGGACCATCTCGACGCGCTGGCGGGTGGCGTATTGCGGGGGGATGCGCTCGTACTGGACGCTCGGCGGCGCCACCATCACGGTCTGCGGCACCATCACGGTGCGGTACTGCGCCGGCGCGCGGTGCGCCACGACGGAGCCCGGCGAAACCATCACGGTCTCATCGACGGTGCGGTATTGCGGCTGCACGTATTGCTGCTGATAGCAGGTCGTGCACGGCGGCGGCGTGTAGCAATTGTAGCAGCCGGCGGAAGCCGCGCCGGTCATCGAAATCGCAGCGACGATCGTTGAGAAAACGACAGCGAGAGTGCGAGACATTATTGTGGTGCCCCAATTGCCCGAAATGGATTTGCGAAGGTCGCTGCAGTATACGCCGCAAAACCTTGCTTTGCCGAAGTTCGTCGGGGCATCCTTAATGCAAACGGCCGGCTTGTGCCGGCCGTTCAGAACTTGTTGACCATGCGTGATGCTTGCGATCACGCCCGCACGAGACGCTCCTACTTCGGACGCCGCTTCACTTCGCGCACCGCGCCGCGCGCGGCGCTGGTGGTGAGCGCAGCGTAGGCCTGAAGCGCGGTGGAGACGTTGCGCTTGCGGCCGATCGCCTGCCAGGCGGCATCGCCCTTCGCCTCTTCCGCGGCGCGGCGCTTGGCCAGCTCCTCGTCGGAGACCTCGAGGGTGATGCTGCGGTTCGGGATGTCGATGGCGATGCGATCGCCGGTCCTGACGAGACCGATGTTGCCGCCTTCGGCTGCTTCCGGCGACAGATGGCCGATCGACAGGCCCGACGAGCCGCCCGAGAAGCGTCCGTCGGTGACGAGCGCGCAGGCTTTGCCGAGGCCCATCGATTTCAGATAGCTGGTCGGATACAGCATCTCCTGCATGCCGGGACCACCGCGCGGGCCTTCATAGATGATGACCACGACTTCGCCGGCGACGACCTTGCCGCCCAGAATGCCTTCCACGGCGGCGTCCTGGCTCTCGAACACGCGAGCGGGGCCGGAGAATTTCAGGATCGAGGCATCGACGCCGGCGGTCTTCACGATGCAGCCGTCCTGCGCGAGGTTGCCGTTGAGCACGGCGAGACCGCCGTCCTTGCTGAAGGCGTGCTCGAGGTTGCGGACGACGCCCTTCTCGCGGTCGGTATCGAGTTCGTCGTAACGGCGCTCCTGGCTGAAGGCGACCTGGGTCGGGATGCCGCCGGGCGAGGCACGGAAGAAGGTGCGGACAGACTCGCTCTTCGAGCGCTTGATGTCCCAGCGCTCCAGCGCGTCGTTCATGGTCGGCGCGTGCACGGTTGGGACCGAGGTGTCGATCAGGCCGGCGCGATCGAGCTCGCCCAGGATGCCCATGATGCCGCCGGCGCGATGCACGTCCTCGACGTGCACGTCGGCGACCGACGGCGCGACCTTGCAGAGCACGGGTACGCGCCGCGACAGGCGGTCGATGTCCTGCATGGTGAACTCGACCTGCCCTTCATGGGCGGCGGCGAGCAGATGCAGCACGGTGTTGGTCGAGCCGCCCATCGCGATATCCAGCGTCATCGCGTTCTCGAACGCCTTGAAGTTCGCGACATTGCGCGGCAGCACCGAGGCGTCGTCCTGCTCGTAGTGGCGGCGCACGATATCGACGATGGTGTGGCCGGCCTCGACGAACAGGCGCTTGCGATCGGCATGGGTCGCGACCACCGTGCCGTTGCCGGGCAGCGCAAGGCCAAGGGCTTCAGTGAGGCAGTTCATCGAATTGGCCGTGAACATGCCCGAGCACGAGCCGCAGGTCGGGCACGCCGAGCGCTCGATCACCTTGACGTCCTCGTCGCTGACCTTGGAGTCGGCGGCGGCGACCATGGCATCGATCAGGTCGACCGCCTTGGTCTTGCCCTGCAGCGTGACCTTGCCGGCCTCCATCGGTCCGCCCGAGACGAACACGGCGGGAATATTGAGCCGCAGCGCGGCCATCAGCATGCCGGGGGTGATCTTGTCGCAATTCGAAATGCAAACCATGCCGTCGGCGCAATGGGCATTGACCATGTACTCGACGCTGTCGGCGATCAGTTCGCGCGACGGCAGGCTGTAGAGCATGCCGTCATGGCCCATGGCGATGCCGTCGTCGACCGCGATGGTGTTGAACTCTTTCGCCACGCCGCCGGCCTGCTCGATCTCGCGGGCGACGAGCTGGCCGAGGTCCTTCAGATGGACATGGCCGGGCACGAACTGGGTGAAGGAATTGACCACCGCGATGATCGGCTTGCCGAAATCGCCGTCCTTCATGCCGGTCGCGCGCCAGAGACCGCGGGCGCCCGCCATGTTGCGGCCGTGGGTGGTGGTGCGGGAGCGATAGGCTGGCATGGCGGTTTCCGTCCTCGGGTTTGGCTGGCCGGGCGCGGCAAAATTTCGAAGCCGCCTCAGGCCTTTCCGGCCGGATAGCGCACGGGGGGAACGCGCGCAACGGGAACTTGGGCCCGACAGGGCCTGATCGGCCTTGCGCAGGCCTCCCCTGCTCCCGGCGCGGGAGCACAGGCGATCTCAGCCGTCATGCCCGGGCTTGTCCCGGGCATCCACGTTCTTGATGCCGCGGAAAATGTCGTGGATGGCCGGGACAAGCCCGGCCATGACGAAGCATTATTGCAGCTCGGGATCGAGCCGGTCTCGCAGCCAGTCGCCGATGACGGAGACCGCCAGCGTGGTCACCACGATGGTGGTGGCCGGCGCCAGCATGATCCAGGGCGCCCGGGTCAGGTACTCGCGGCCGTAGCCGACCATGTTGCCGAGGCTAGTCATCGGCGGCTGCACGCCGAGGCCGAGGAAGGACAGGCCCGACTCCATCAGGATCACCTCGGGAAAGACCAGCGTGGTCGAGACGATCAGGGTCGAGGCGATGTTGGGCAGGATATGCCGCAGGTAAATCCGCGCCGGCGTCGCGCCGAGCTGGCGGACCGCGGCCGCGTAGCCTTGCGCATTGGCCGAGATGGCAAGTCCCCGCGCGATCCTGGCGTAACGCTCCCAGCCGAAGAATCCCATCAGGCCGATCAGGAGCGGCAGCGAGTTGCCGAAGAAGGCGAGCACCGCGAGCGCCATGATCAGGAAGGGCATGCTGGCCTGGAAGTCGGACAGCATCAGCACGAGCTGCTCGACAGGCCCGCGGAAATGCGCGGCAAGGAAGCCGAGGGTGGTGCCGACGATGGCCGAGATTGCGGTGGCGCCGAACGCAATCAGGAGCGAGATGCGGATCGAGACGAGCAGCCGCGACAGCACGTCGCGGCCGAGCTCGTCGGTGCCGAGCCAGTGCGCGACATTGCCGGGTGCAGCGAGACGATTGCGCAGGTCGAGCTGGGTATAGCCGTAGGGGGCGATCTTCTCGGCGAAGGCCGCGATCACCAGCATCGCGACGATCCAGCCGATCGCGATGGCGACCGAGACCGGGATCGCCGGGAGGCTCATGCGGCGGCGGACGACTGCGTCCTTCAGCGCGGTGTCAGTCATGCATGCGCTCCTTTGGCGCGCAGCCGCGGGTCGAGGAAGCCGTAGAGGAAGTCGACGATCAGGTTGGAGGTGACCATGGTCATCGCCACCAGCAACAGAATGCACTGCACGACGGCGAGGTCGCGGTTGGCAACGGCGACGACGAGCAGGCGCCCTACCCCCGGCCACGAAAACACGCTCTCGACCACGACCGCGCCCGCGATCAGCGTGCCCACCATGAAGCCCAGAATGGTGACGGTCGGAATCGCCGCGTTCGGCAGCGCATGCGACGTCACGACTTTTCGCCACGGCACGCCCTTTGCCGAGGCGGTGCGGATATAGGACTGGCCCAGCACCTCCAGCATGGCGCTGCGGGTGAAGCGCGCCAGCACCGCGGCGCCGCCAAGGCTGAGTGTCACGATCGGCAGGATGGCGTGACGCCAGCTGTCCTGCCCGCCCGAGGGCAGCCAGCCGAGCTGCACGGCGAAGACGAGCACGAGCAGCAGCGCCAGCACGAAGCTCGGAACGGTGAAGCCGGCGACCGCCGTCATCATCACTGCACGGTCGATTCCCGAGCCCCGATGCAGCGCCGCGTAGATGCCGGCGGGAATGCCGAGCGCGACCTTGAATGCGAAGGCCGGCAGCGTCAGCGCCAGCGTTGCCGGAATGCGCTCCAACACAAGCTCGATCGCAGGCCGCCCGTCACGCATGGAACGGCCGAGTTCGCCCTTGGCGATGGCGCCAAAATAGTCGAGATACTGAAACCAGATGGGATCATCGAGGCCCCACGCCTTGCGGAAGGCGGCGAGGACTTCCGGCGGCGCTTCCGGTCCCAAAATCATCAGCGCGGGATCGCCCGAGAGACGCAGCACCACGAAGGCGAAGGTGACGACGAGCACGATCGTCAACGCCGCGCGTCCGATGCGAATGGCGAAATAGCGTCCCATCACGCCGCGTCCCGCGTCTCGACTTGCGGCCCCGTGACGAGGTGGCAGGCGACCTGCCTGTCGCCACCGACGTTGGACAGCGCCGGCACCTCGCTGCCACAACGCGCGATCGCGCGCGGGCAGCGCGGATGGAAGGCGCAGCCCTGGGGACGGGCCGCCGGGTTCGGCGGATCGCCCGCCAGCACGATGCGGCCTGCGCTGCGGCGACCCGGCGCGGGCGATGCAGAAACCAGTGCCTGGGTATACGGATGCTCCGGCCGCGCGAACAGATCATCGGCGCACCCGATCTCGACGATGCGGCCGAGATACATCACGGCCACCACATTGCTGATCTGCCGGACGACCCGCAAATCGTGGCTGATGAAGAGCAGGGTCAGCGCAAGCTGCGCCTGGAGATCGGCGAGCAGATTCACCACCTGCGCCTGGATCGAGACGTCGAGCGCGCTGACCGGCTCGTCACAGACGAGAAAATCCGGCTTTGTCGCCAGCGCCCGCGCCAGCACGATACGCTGGCGCTGTCCGCCGGAGAGCGCGCCCGGATAGCGCGCACCATGTGCGGGTGTCAGTTCGACCGCGCGCAGCAATTCGCGGACCCGCTCCTCGCGCTCGAGGCGCGTCCCGAGGCCGTGAATGTCCAGGGGCTCACGGATTTGGGCGGCGACCGGCAACCGCCGGTCCAGCGCCCCCAGCGGATCCTGAAAGATCATCTGCATGTGCGCGCGTTGCGCACGCCATGCAAGCGTTCCGGGCGTTGCCATCGGCTTGCCGTCGAACCGCACCTCGCCGTGATCCGGCGGCTCGAGGCCGAGCACGATGCGCCCGGTGGTCGATTTTCCCGAGCCGGACTCGCCGACGAGGCCGAGCGTTTCGCCCTTGCGGATCGTCAGCGACACGCCATCGACCGCATGAACGGCGGCACTTCGGCCGAACATCCCGGAGCGCATGCTGTAGCTGCGCGAAATCGCGGAAACGTCGACGAGCGGACGGCTCATTCGGCAGCCATCCCGAGCAGCGCGCGACGCGAAGCCTCGGCGCGGACGCAGGCAACGGCGCGATCCGCCGCGATCGGCGCGAGGGTTGGGGCCACACGGCCGCACGGCGCTTCTGCCAGCGCACAACGCGGCGCGAAGGCGCATCCATCGGGCATGTTCGCGGGATCGGGCACGATGCCGGGAATGGCGGTCAGGCGGCGCCTTGGTCCGTCGAGCGGCGGCAGCGCGCCGATCAGGCCCTGCGCATAGGGATGGACGGGATCGGCGAAGAGCTGGTTGGCCTGCGCTTCCTCGACGATGCGGCCGGCATACATCACGGCGACGCGATCGCAGTTTTCCGCGACCACGCCAAGATCATGGCTGATCAGCACCATCGCCATGCCCATCTCGCGGCGGATGGTCGAGAGCAGTTCTAGAATCTGCGCCTGAATCGTGGCGTCGAGCGCGGTGGTCGGCTCGTCCGCGATCAGCAGGTCGGGATTTCCGGCGAGCGCCATCGCGATCATGATGCGCTGGACCTGGCCGCCGGAGAACTCATGCGGATAGGCTTCGAGCCTGCGCGCCGCGTCGGGAATGCCGACCAGATCGAGCAACCGCCGCGCTTCCGCTTTCACCGCGCCGCCCGAGAGATCGCGATGCAGCGCCAGGGACTCGCAGAGCTGCCGGCGGATGGTCAGCACGGGATTGAGTGCACTCGCAGGATCCTGAAAGATCATCGCGACGCGTCCGCCCCTGATACGGTCGAGCTCGCCGGCGGGGGCACCGAGGATCTCGCGACCCTCGAGACGAACGGAGCCCGAAACGCGGGCATTCCGCGGCAAGAGGCCGAGTGCCGCAAGCCACGTCACCGACTTGCCGGATCCGGACTCGCCGACGAGGCCAAGGGCCTCGCCCTTGTGCAAGGCGAGATCGACACCGCGCAGGACCGGCACGCCGTGGAAGGCGACGCTGAGGTCCTTGATGCTGATCAGCGGCGTCACCGATCAAGCCTCGAAATTGCCGGCGCGGAAATCCATCGCGAACGCCGGCGACGCCTTCCACTTGATCGACTTCGGCTTGGCCGTGAAGGTCGCGTTCTGGTGCAGCACCGTATAGGCCGGGTCTTCGCGCTCGGCGATCTCCAGCATGCGGCGGAACGCCTTCTTGCGGGCGGCCCGGTCGATCGAGGTTTCCAGGAACTCCGAAAGGGTGTTCAGCTCGGCATTGGTCCACTCGCCGATCTGCTGCTGCTGGCCGTTGGGTCCGTGCTGGGCAACCAGCGAGGACACCGGATCGTTGAAGGCGGCCGAGTTCGACCAGTCGCGTACCGCGCGGGTCGGCGCGCGTTCCATGATTTGCGACCAATTCTCCTTGGTCTCGATCTGGACGTTGAGGCCGACCGACTTCCACATCTCGACCAGCACCTGCGCGGTCGCGACCTGGTTGGTGTAGTAGTTGTTGAGCAGGCGATAGGGAATCGGATCGCCCTTGTAGTTCGCCTGCTTCAGCAGGTCCTGCGCCAGCTTGGGATCGTAGGCCGGCACGTTCCAGTCGGCATTGAACATGTCGCCGTAGAACTCCCACTGCAGGCCCTTCGGGACGCGGGTGCGGCCGGCCCACAGGCTGTCGACGATCGCCTGGCGGTCGATCGCGTGGGTGAAGGCGCGCCTTACAAGCGGATTGGCGAGCTGGGCGTGGTTCTTGTCGAATACGGTCAGGCGATGATTGAGGATGGTGCCACCCTGCACTTCGAAGGCTGAATTTTTCTCGATGCCGGCGATCTGGTCTGGCGGGATGTCGCAGGCAAACTGGTACTCGCCCGACAACAGGCCGTTGATGCGGCTCGCGACCTCCGGGACCTCGAGGAAGCGAATGCGCTTGAGCGGTGGACGGCCGCCCCAATATTCGTCGTGCGCTTCGAGCGTCAGCGAGACGTCGGGCTTGAGTTCGACGACCTTGTAGGGGCCGGTGGTAACGGGCTTGCGCGCCCAGTCGAGATAGCTCGCGGATTCAGCCCAGGCGCGGCGGTTCGCGATGTCGGAGCCGTAGCGCGACAGCCGGCCCTCGATCGTGACGTCGGGCGTCGCGTTGTAGAAGCGCACCGTGTACTTGTCGACGGCATCGACGCGGACGAGATCCGGCCAGATCCGGCGCGCAACCGCCGGAACATCCGGCGGCAGCTCCTTGCCCGGCCGCGGCGTCGGGATCTTCTCGAAAGCCTGGATGGTGCTGCGGCTCTTGGCCTCGGTCTCGCCGAACATGCGCTCGCGGCTGAACGTGAAGACGACGTCCTCGGCCGTCAGCTCGTCGCCATTGTGGAATTTGACGCCCTGGCGCAGCTTCACCTCGACGGTCTGGTCGTCGATACGGCGCCACTCCGTGGCAAGCCCCGGCACGGCCTCAAGGCTGCCGCGCCAGTTCTTGGAGATCAGGCCTTCCCAGATCGAGGAGAAGAACACGCGCTCGCCGACATTGGACTGCTCGCGCAGCACGTCGAGCACGTTCGAATTGGTCACCTTCTGGACGGCAATCGTCACCGAAGGACGGTTGTCGGCCTGCGCGATGGCAAAGCGCGGCAGAAGCAGCGTGCTTGCGGCAGCGCCGCCGGATTTCAGGATGGTGCGACGGGTGAACTTGCTCATGACGGGAATCCCTGCCCTGGATGATCTGGTTATTCGGCGAGACCAAGCGCGGCGAGATGGGCTGCGCCGGCGCGGACGTCGTCGTGATTGCGAAGTTCGAGGATCAGGCGGGGGTTGGAATTCAGCCGGCCCAGCGCGCGGAATACGGCCACCCACGGGATATTGCCTTCGCCCGGGGCCCAGTGCCGGTCGGCAAAGCCATCGCTGTCCTGCAGGTGGACATGCGTCAGCATGTCGCCGGCGGTTTCGACGTAGTAGTCGACCGGCGGCGCGCCGGTGGAAATGTGCGCGTAGTTGGCGTGGCCGGTGTCGAGGGAGACCCGCACCTTGCTGCTTTCGATCGCCTTGGCGAGACGCACGCGATCGCGCGGATCCTTGTCCTCGATGTTCTCGATAACGATCTCGCAGCCGATGGTTTCGGCGCGCACAATCACCTCGGCGAGTGTCGCCTTGACGCGTTCGACGATATTCACGCGATTATCTGGATAGAGATCGAGATTGTTGTAGTCCCAGGTCGTGAACGGCGAATGGATCACCATTTGCGTCGCGCCGAGGAACTCGGCGACATCCAAGCCCTGAAGCAGACGCCGGGTCACCGCCTGACGGATCATGGGATCGTGGCTGTCGATCTTGAAGCCCCAGAACGGGCCGTGGATGCCGAGCCGGCCGGTATGGCCCGAAAGCATCTGCTTGATCTCGCCGGCCGTGCTCCGCCAATCGCTGTCGAGCAGATCCGCGCGAAAGAAATCCTGGATTTCGAGGTCGCGCTGCCGTTCGAGAAGCCAGTCGCGATGCGCAGGGATCGATTTGATGGACAATGCGGCGCCCAGTACCGGCTTCGACATGGCTTGCTCCTCGGCCGTCAACAATGACGGGAGCAGCGCTAGACCAGTTCAATGACAGGCCGGTGAAATGCAGGTTCCGAAGCGCTGAGGAGATGTGGACATCCCGGCGATCGCGTGCATCGAATTCAGGCAATGCGAGTGCGGCGCGTGCAGACGCATGCATCCGCGCGCGGATCAAGCGCGTTCGAGTCCGTAGTGATCCGGAATGGAATCCTATTCCGATGTCGCGTACATCGCGGGACATCGATCGGCGGCCTTCCAAGGGCATCACCCTCTGATCGCGCTACATGGGGTTGGGGGACCACATGGGG